>NZ_JACVUU010000060.1:0-2916 GCF_016516145.1 Klebsiella sp. S69
ACATCGAAAAAAACAGCATGTTATCTGACGACTTCTTAATGCGACAGAGCCAGGGGAAGTCCCTTCCATTCGTTAAGGTTGTTTTTTGTACTGCCAGGCTACGGTAAGGGGGATTGACCATGTTGACAGGCAGCGTTGTGCGAGAAGCAGATCCTGAAATCAGGACCCGCCTGTTTTTATCTGAGCATCAGCAGGGGCTGACTGCTATCAGATAACATCTCTGTTGTGTTGCTGCCGATAAAGAACCTGCGTAGCCGTGAATGTCCATATGCCCCCATGACCATAAGATCAATTTCGTTTTCCTCGGCATAGCTGTACAGTGCATGAGTCACGGTATCGGCTTTAAGCAGACTTGACTGACTGGTTATGCCCGTTTTTTGCAACAAAGACTGTGCTGCCTCCAGCGATTCTGATTTTCCATTCACCATCACCAGGTGGCAGGTCAGGTTCAAAAACAATGGACTTACAGAAAGTCGGCGTAGATTTTCCAGACTCGCCTCACTTCCGTCATAGGCGAACATTACGCGTGAAGGGACGGAGAAGGTTTCAGGTACAATTAACACAGGATTTTTTTGCAGACGAATAACATTTTCAATATGACTTCCGACCGGATTGGATGCCCCGCGGCGCCCCAGCACCATAAGACGCGTATCTCCCAGTTCAGCCAAAATCCCGTCCAGCATGCCATGTTTTTGTAATTGCTGTGGTGCCGGCAATCCCGCCTCTGTCAGCAGTTCAGCACAGTTTTTCAGGATGGCTTTACCCTGCGCCATCAATAATCGGTTACGTTCACCCTCAAGACGAACCAGCTCTTCTGTAAAATGCTCCCGACTGTCTAAGCCAATGGTTCCTGTCAGGTCCGAAACCAAAGGCTGGTCACTTTTTTCCAAGACATGAAGCAGGGCCACAGATATCTTCAGCGCGGAGGCAGCCCAGGCCGCATATCCGCAGACTGCCTGTGTTGATGACGAACCATCCACACAGGCAACAACGGTGTTGTTCATTTCATGACTTTCGGACATTAATGACCTCCCATTAATTTATCAACTTCTTCGGGTTTATCATGCACACCGAACCGGTCAACAATGGTACGGGTGGCATCATTCATCCCACATATATCAACCTCAGCTCCCTCTCTGCGGAACTTAATAACCACCTTGTCCAGGGCACTCACCGAAGTGATGTCCCAGAAATGGGCGTGTGAAACATCTATCGTTATATTCTCAATCGCCTCACGGAAATCAAAGTGGCTGGTAAAGCAGTCTGCTGATGCAAAGAATATCTGGCCGGTGACGGTATACGTTCGACTCGTCCCTTCCAGAATTGAGGTTACACGCATGAATCGGGATACTTTCGTAGCAAAGTTGAGCGAAGCTATCAGTACTCCGGTCAGCACTCCGAAGGCCAGATTATGTGTTGCCACCACAACCGCGACTGTGGCAAGCATGACCACGCTGGTCGAGAAGGGGTGTGTACGCAGGTTTGTAATGGAGCGCCAGGAGAATGTCCCGATGGAAACCATGATCATCACCGCGACAAGCGCTGCCATAGGGATTTGGGACACCCAGTCGCGCAGGAATACAATAAGGCAAAGCAGCACCACGCCCGCCGTGAGGGTTGAAAGCCGTCCACGGCCACCGGATTTTACGTTGATAACGGATTGCCCTATCATCGCGCAGCCAGCCATTCCTCCGATGAAGGATGTGCAGATATTCGCGATACCCTGAGCTTTGCACTCCCGGTTTTTGTCGCTTGGCGTGTCGGTCATGTCATCCACAATCGTGGCGGTCATCATCGACTCAAGCAGGCCAACCACGGCAAGTCCCGCAGAATATGGCAGGATGATTAGCAGCGTCTGGAGATTTAAAGGCACGTCAGGAAGCAGGAAGACCGGCAGGCTGTCAGGAAGTTTCCCCATATCGCCGACGGTTCGCACATCCAGATGCAGCCACATGGCAATGCCGGTCAGCACCACGATGCACACAAGCGGTGAAGGAATGGTTTTGTTGATATAAGGGAAGAGGTATATGACCCCCAGTCCTGCCGCAGTCATGGCATAAACATGCCATGTCACGTTGGTCAGCTCAGGTAACTGGGCCATAAAAATCAGTATTGCCAGTGCATTAACAAACCCCGTGACCACTGAGCGTGAAACAAAGCGCATCAATCCACCGAGCTTCAGGTAACCGGCTATCAGCTGGAATACCCCGGTCAGTATGGAAGCAGCCAGTAAATACTGTAAGCCATGATCTTTCACCAGCGTCACCATCAGTAGCGCCATTGCACCGGTAGATGAAGAAATCATCGCCGGACGCCCGCCAAAGAAGGCCATAACGAGAGGAATACAGAAAGCCGAATAGAGACCCACTTGGGGATCGACACCGGCGATAATGGAAAAGGCGATCGCTTCTGGAATGAGTGCGAGCGCGACAACAATACCGGCCAGAACGTCACCACGGACGTTACCCAGCCAGTCCTTACGCGTCGAGGACAGCAACATAGTAATTTCTCAGTTTTTAGATACAGTCAGCCCCTGAGGGCAGCATTTTTATGTACGGTAAAACACATCCGCAGACGGGATGTTATATGAGTGTGTTCTGAGGTTCGCTCAGTACGACAGAGGAAGGTAAAACTCAGGGTGGCATAATACGCATAACGATTATCAGATTCTCCATAGAAGATGTGTATTGCCTGTCAGTTGCCAGAGACAACTGAGAGACATAAGGCCTGAACTCAAATCAATCCAAAGCCGACAATACTATAAACCAACCATAGACAGGTCAAACCTAGATCAACTTCTGTACGGGCCATAAGCCATTTCTTGATTAATTCTACTTTTGATAATATCCGCTGTTGGGTGATGAATCCAATTTATTGGTAATGATTTATCGTCAGATAGTGCCCGATAACTTTGTC
>NZ_JACVUU010000061.1:0-2528 GCF_016516145.1 Klebsiella sp. S69
TAAGAACTTTAACTTCCTGACAACCGCAGACGGTCAGGCCCGCGACGGGGCGTTCAACACCCTGCGGCCGTTTTCATTCAGCCTCTCCACCGGTCGCGCCTCACTGCGCAACGGCGTGGATATCTCCGGCGGCGCTGTCGTTTCGCATAATGCCGGCATTTCCACCTCCCTGACCGGGCCTGACCCGCTCATTAACGGCCAGACCTATGATGCCGCGCCCGTGTACACGGATTTCACCACAGGCAAAGTCACCACAAGAATGATGATGAGCGCCAGGGTGAATGCGGGCCGTGACGATTTCGGCATACTTTCCTATCGTGACTGGCACGGTAAATGGCATGAGCTGCGTCTTCGCCCCAATGCCGAACTGGATGCCGGACAATTTATCAAACGTAATCCGGATGGCTGGTTCTGGGCTGGGGGAAATAAAAATATCAGCAGTACTGAGAGAATGACCAACGGTGTTCATTTACAGGGCGCGGGCGATTTAGCCGCCGACTTCTACCACCAGGAGCGTATCGGTCAGCATCACTTCCTCGGCCTGCATGTGGCTAATGGCGGTGCACAGGGATGGTATGAGTTCCGCAACGACGGGCATGCCTACACCAACGGCGCCTGGAGCAGCAGCTCTGATGCCCGCATGAAAACGGACATCAAAAAAATCGATAATGCGCTGGACAGACTCGACCGCATCGGCGGGTATACCTACCTCAAACAGGGGAAACCCGAAGCCGGGGTGATTGCCCAGGAAGTGGAGACCGTGCTGCCGCAGGCCGTGACGCAGACAATGCTGACGCTCAATGATGGCAGCGTCCTTGACGATGCCCGCGCAGTTAACATCAACGGTGTGGTCGCCCTGCTCGTTGAAGCGCTCAGGGAAGAGAAACAGGCCAGACTGGCTCTGGAAGCCCGTCTTCAGGTACTGGAGGGGACCGATGCTGCACACTCCTGAAACCGCCGTTCCTGAACTGACGGAAACCTCGCAACTGATCCTTAGCAGCCTGAAAACGGGTACATCCACAGGGAGTGTCTATGAGTGATATCACATATAATCCTGAGGACTATAACAACGGTATACCACCTGAGCCGGGTCTGGTGTGGAGGCCGGGAGGCTCATTCCCCAATGGCAGTTACGTTCCCGGCTCATGGGGCTGGCCAACGCGCGGATACGATGTTCCTCCGCTGCCGGGTGATACCGAAATGCTGACGGTCACCCCAAAAGAAACGCCGGCTGATACCTGGCCTAAAAGACCTGATATCAAAGAGTGGTATGTTCCGGGTGAAAAACCCTTCGACCCGTCAACAGGTAATGGATGGGTGCCTGATGTGGACGGCTACGGTGAAGTGCTGCCTGCCGGTATACCGGCGGTGGTACAGGCTGCAATCAGTAAGGTGAAAGGTGCGCCACTGAAAGGCGGCATGTCCGCTGTGGATATCTGGAAACTGAAACCCGCAACGGAGTACCCGGGGAGATTTAACAGCACCGACCCGGCATTCAGCTGGTTTCCGGTCCGGGCGCTGACTGACACTGATATATCTGCGATGCCCGTTGCCCCTGAGACTGTTCCGGTGCATACCCGTATCCTCGATAATGTTCATGATGGTGTACAGTTTGTTTCTGCGGTGTTTGCGGGTAGCATGCAGTACAATCTGCCGGTGGTGAAAGCGCAGGCCACTGCCGGCAGTGATTATTACACTATCGGACGTCTGCCGGGCATCATGAGTGCCTTCACATTCTCTTTCTACACAAAAGGAACACCACAGGACTCCCGTTTCTTCCGGGATACAGTGAAAGCCGGGGGAGATTTACGCGAAGCAGGCTTCACTGTGGGGGCCAATACCACCGATTTTATCATCTGGTTTCCGCAGGGGAGCGGACTGGAGCCGCTGTATTTTTCCATGACCATGAATATGCCGGCTGAGCCGCTGCAGCGTCGTCAGGAAGCCGAAAACAAGGCCAGAGCAGAAGCTGACAGGCTCCGGGCAGAGGCGGAGGCAAAAATTCGCGCTGAAGCAGAGGCACGGGCGAAAGCAGAAGCAGAACGCAAAGCCCTGTTCGCTAAGGCCGGTATTCAGGATACACCGGTTTACACGCCGGAGATGGTGAAGGCGGCAAATGCGGCGCTGTCTGCCGGAGGCTCAATGGCGCTCAGCCGGGCGCCGGGGATGATACAGCTCTCGGCGGCCAGTGTGGGGACGCTCCCTTTCAACAGCGGTCTGGCGGGATGGGAGGCCAGTGCGCTCTGGCGCGGTGTCGACGTGCTTGCCAGAATCGCGCCGGTCGCATCCGCCGTGGCCACGGTTGCCACAGTGCTCACCCTTGTCAGGGCTGCACTGGATATCCCTGCAGCCGGCGAAGGCAGTGACAGGGTTCCCGGACGCAACATTGACATGCTTGCCGCCCAGGCCAGCCTGTACACGGCCATGAAGACGAACATTCAGCCGGGGATGAAAACTGTGGACCTGCCGGTCAGGGGATATATCTCGTATGACGGGAACGGCCGGCAGTCGGTCAACCTGGTCAGGGC
>NZ_JACVUU010000062.1:0-2514 GCF_016516145.1 Klebsiella sp. S69
GGTCCCACTTAGTCCATGCATTCTCCGCCGGTCAGCCAGCTGGGACCGTGGCCCCACTTGAGCAGAATGCCGCGCTCTATACTCTACAGGCTCGGGCTTAAATGCGCCGTGAATTGAACTAAGGATATGGGGACACTCCGCATCTGCAGGCCTCTAGTGAGTGAAAAAGAGATTGCTAGACAGGAGACAAACAATTTTCTTGGCGAGTTGCGTGTTGCCGACTGTGATTACAACCGCGAACGGTTGATGGCAATTGTGTTTACTCAAGCCTGAATCGTGAACTGAGCTTCTGCGGTGGTTACTGCAGAGAACTAGTGGCAGAATTTAGATGCCGGGGCGTATATCCCTCATGTCTGGCTGGCCGCTGGATTATCTGATCGGTTACGTCCAATGTTTCATCGCTACGGACCTTGGTAAAGGCTGACGGTAGTATGACAGACACAATATCTGCGAACCATCTAATAGGCGAGAGCACTGGTGCTTGTACCCATCCTGGTGGCCATGCAAGCCAGACCCGGGCTAAGCCACTCCGGTTTAAAACCTGGCGACCGGTAACTCTTTCCAGCGGGTTGTATATGCCGGCGACAACATCTCCCGCTTCATCTGCCACTTAGAAGCAATACCTCTGCCAGCAAACCAGATCTTACCAAAACCTGAGTGATTAATGCCATCGAGGACTTTCATCAGTTCATCACTGTGCGGCCGTGGCTGTATCTCATCGAACAGGTTCAGCTGAGAGACCCCGTTTGGACTGAAATCGTTCAGCATGACTCCGGCTTTTGCGTAGCGATGGCCTGGTACCCAGATCCTGTCCAGCGCGTTAACCGCAGAAGCGATAATGTCCCGGGTGTCGCGCGTTGGCGTACTCAGTTTTTCCGTTGAGATATTTCCGTAGTACGGTTCTTTGACGGCGAACGGCGAGGTTTTTATGAATGCGGAAATGTGCCGGCAGTACTGGCGCTCACCGCGCAGTTTTTCAGCTGCCCGTTCAGCATACTGGCATATGGCCTGACGGATCTCATCATAGGCGATGATCCGCTGCCCGAAGCTGCGACTGCAGACGATCTGCTGTTTGGGCGGCGGAGCTTCCTCCAGCGAAATGCAGCTCTCTCCGTTCAGTTCCCGAACCGTTCGCTCGAGTACCATGTTAAAGTTTTTCCGGATGAACGTCGGGTTAGTCAAGGACAGCTGCAGCGCCGTGGTGATCCCCATCACCTGCAGTTTCTTCGCTATCCGGTTTCCTACACCCCATATTTCTTCAACCGGCTGCAGGGATAGCAGCTTTGCCGTTCGCCGCGGATTGGCCGGAGTCAGCGCCAGCACGCCGCGGAATTGCGGCCACTCTTTTGATGCCCACTGCGCCGACTTCGCCAGCGTTTTTGTGGCGCCGATACCGACTCCAATCGTCAGGCCCGTGCCATTGCGAACGTGCTCACGCAGTTGCATGCCGAACTGTTCCAGGTCCATGCAGTGGCTGATACCGCTGACGTCCAGGAAACATTCGTCGATACTGTATTGTTCCACCCGCGGGGATAATTCTTCCAGCAGCGCAACCACGCGATTACTAAGGCTCGCATAGAGCTCATAATTGCTGGAGAACGTGATGACAGGCTTCGGAAACTGCATGGCCTTCAGCTGGAACCAGGGAATGCCCATTTTGATCCCCATCTGCTTTGCTTCCTTCGAACGCGCAATCACGCAGCCATCGTTATTACTGAGAACGACGACCGGCTGGTCACGCAGGTCAGGGCGAAACACCTTCTCGCAGCTGGCATAGAACGAATTCACGTCGGCCAGGGCGTACATCAGTCCGTGCCCCGTGTTTTATGAATAAACGCGGTCACCACGCCAAATATCTGCAGCGTCTCCGGGTCCGGGTACAGGTCAGGATATGCCGGGTTCATCGCCAGCAGGGCAGGGCGGGGGGTCAGCAGAAGTCGCTTGACGATAAATTCTCCCTCCATCTCGGCAATAACGATATCGCCATGCCGGGGTTTTTCCGCTTTATCGACGACCATCAGATCGCCGTAGTAAAGACCGAAGTCCGTCATCGAGTTTCCTATGGCTCTGACGAAATAGGTCGAGTGGCGCCGGCGAATACAGTACTCGTTGAGGTCCAGTTCTGATTCGGTGTAATCGGCTGCAGGGGAGGGGAAACCTGCCGCGCATCGTTCAGTGAAAAGCGGAATCGTGAGTATTCCGGGGTTGAGTGCTGCAGGTGTGAATTTCACCGTTTTATTTCTTTTGCTGTACATGTATACAGTAATTATTTTACCGGCTGCTTGTTTTTGCAAGCCTCTTTATGCCGCTCCACGGTAAACCACTGCTGTGATGGCGAAAAAAGTGTCATATAACAAAAACGCATACCAGGACGGCGCTGACCCCGTAATCATGTAATATACTAATATCAAATGAATTTCATTCCCGAAGAGGTCTTTATGTCACCCGGCTTCAGAAATGTTCATGGTTAGGAAATTGAATTATCGTTTTAAAAATTTCCTGACCATGAACATA
>NZ_JACVUU010000063.1:0-2470 GCF_016516145.1 Klebsiella sp. S69
ATCTCCGCCGCCGCTATACCCGTTTCTGGCGCCACAAAGTCCGCCTGCTGCTGGTGGCCGGTGAACCCGCGCACATTGCCGCCATCGCCCCCGGTCTGGCGGAAAAGCAGTGGCTCGAAGGCCACCGCACGGTGCTGATTTACGGCGGCACTCTGTCATCGGCGCCGGATACTGAACGCCTGGCCGCCCTGCGCAAGCTGCGCCGCAGCCGTCCGCTGGACGGCATCGTGCTGGCGCTTGATGAGGCGCAGGCGACCTGCGCTACCCTGGATAACCATCTTCGCACCCTCGGGCAGGTCGGAGAGGCCCTGCGCTGGCAGCCGCCGGTGTACCTGTGGCAGGTGACTGACAGCGCCTGGCCGCAGGATACCCGCATCAGCCAGACGGTGGGGGCGCTGTTCCCGCCCGGCGCCACGCCGGAGGGGGTGGCGCAACAACTCCGCGCCATTCTGCCGTCCCTGGGGGAAAGGGGAATGCAGCAGCTGTGCGCTGACCCGGCCCATGATTATCTGCTGCGCCTGGGGCGCACGCTTGAGGGGAGCGGCATTGCCCGCTGGCGTACGCTGCTGACGCCCTGGCTGACGGAGCGCCTGCAGCGCGTTCCGCTGCGCGGCCTGATGTTCAGCCCGCCGCTGGCGCCGGACACGACCGCCGGGGAGACGCCACATCCTCACCGCTGGTCCGCTCCGGCGGTCTGGCAGGGAGTGACGGCGGACTGCGCTCAGGCGCGGGGCGTGCGGGCCGGTCTGCCCTGGCAGCGCACATCGGGGGTTATTGCCCTGTCGCTGATGGCCCTGTGGGGGGCGGGCAGCCTGGTCTCCTTCGCCGTTAACCGCCAGCATATTGTCAGCGCGGCGCAGCTGCTGGTGAGCTCTCCTGCGGTGAATGATGAACAGCTGATGGCGCTGCAGGCGCTGCGTAACGATATCGGACGGTTACAGCATCAGCAGGCGCATGGCGCGCCCTGGTATCAGCGCTTCGGGCTGGACCATAACGCCCCGCTGCTGGCGGCCCTGATGCCGTGGTACGGGCAGGCGAATAACCGGCTGATACGCGATGCGGCGGCGCAGGCGCTCACAAAGCAGCTGAACGCGCTGGCAGACCTGCCGCCGCGCAGTCCGCTGCGCGAGAAACGGGCGAAGCCGGGCTACGACCAGCTGAAGGCGTACCTGATGATGGCGCACCCGGAGAAGGCGGACGCCGCGTTTTTTGCGCAGGTGATGAAAACCGCCGAACCGTCCCGTCCGGGGCTGTCCCCGGCGCTGTGGCAGGAGATGGCGCCGGATTTGCACACCTTTTACATGCAGAGCCTGCCCGCGCAGCCGTCCTGGAAAATCACGCCGGATGCGGCGCTGGTGGCGCAGGTGCGCAGGGTGCTGCTGGAGCAGACAGGCCAGCGCAACGCCGAAAGCACGCTCTATGAGAACATGCTGACGGCCGTCCGGCGCAACTATGCCGATATGACGCTTCAGGACATGACGCCGCAGACCGACGCCCGCCGTCTGTTCAGCACGGACGAGGTGGTGCCGGGAATGTTCACCCGCCAGGCGTGGGAAGGCGGGATTCAGGACGCCATCGACGCCGCCGTGGCCTCGCGGCGCGATGAAATCGACTGGGTGCTGAGCGACAACCGTAACACCGTGTCCACGGATGTCTCGCCGGAGGCGCTGAAACAGCGGCTGACGAACCGCTACTTTACCGATTTTGCCGGAGCGTGGCTGAACTTCCTTAACAGCATCCGGCTGAATCCGGCGCACAACATTACCGATGTCACCGACCAGCTCACCCTGACCGGCGATGTCCGCCAGTCGCCGCTGATTGCGCTGATGAACACCCTGGCCTGGCAGGGGCAGACCGGGGAGCAGGGGGAGGCTATCTCTGATTCCCTGATGAGGACGGCGAAAAATCTGCCGGGTAGGGATAAAAAGCCGGTCATTGACCAGCAGGCAGCCGGTCCTCGCGGCCCGCTGGACAGCACCTTCGGCCCGCTGCTGACCCTGACGGGCCAAAACAGCGCGCAGAAGGTGATGGCTGCCGACAGCTCGCTCAGCTTACAGACCTGGCTCACCCGTATCACCCGCCTGCGCCTGAAACTCCAGCAGGTGGCGAATGCCGCCGACCCGCAGGCGATGATGCAGCAGCTGGCGCAGACGGTGTTCCGGGGCCGGAGCGTGGAGCTGACCGACACGCAGGAGTACGGCAGCCTGGTGGCGGCCAGCCTCGGTGAGGCGTGGCGCGGTTTCGGGCAGACGATGTTTGTTCAGCCGCTGACTCAGGCCCGGGAGGCGGTACTGCAGCCGTCGGCGGCCAGCCTGAACGAGGCGTGGCAGCGCTCCGTGGTCGCGAACTGGAATGCGGCGTTTCAGGGGCGCTATCCCTTTGCGGCCGGGAAGAGCGACGCTTCGCTGCCGATGCTGGCGGCGTTTATCCGCCGCGATACCGGACGTATTGACCGTTTTCTCAGTACGGA
>NZ_JACVUU010000064.1:0-2330 GCF_016516145.1 Klebsiella sp. S69
GGGAAAGGGATATTCATCACCGCTGATGCGCAGATGAAAGCGCAGGGGCAGCAGCTGGCGATGGAGCCTGCAACCAGCCTGTTGAGGGGGGCGCAAAACCTTATTGCCGGTTGGGAGAGTGTGACGCAAACGCACCGTAATTTCTCACCAGATATGGATACGTTAAAGCAGTTTGTTGAAAAGGCGGACCAGATAAAGAAATCGGTATTGTTGATGGAAGCACCGGAGGGGATAGGGAGCGTTACGCCAGAAAGCATTCTTCTGCACAGTGGCAACGGTTTGTATATGCAGAGTATTGGAGAAGTCAGTATTGCCAGCGAGCAGAGGCTTGCAGTGAATGCCAGCCAGGCGATATCGTTACTTTCCCGCCAGGAAGGTGTTCGTCTGGTATCTGCAAAAGGCCCGCTGAATATCGAATCTCATAGCGATATTCTCTCATTAACGTCTCTTCAGGATGTTACCGTACAGTCCACACAGGGACATCTTCAGCTTACGGCGAAGAATGGTATCACTATTGGGTGTGGCGGCGCTTACATTCGCTTGACTCCGCAGGGAGAAATTGAAATTCATGGACCTGGCCTGTTAAGTCTGAAAGGACAACATAATTTGCAGGGGCCAGCCAGCGAAGATTTCCAGTTGCCCGATCTGCCTTCATCAGTATGTAAAGAATGCCTCAAACGGGCTCAGGAACTGGCTCAGGGTTTTGTGCCGAGGGATGCGTAAATGGACAACATAAAGATCTGGCTGGATAAAATCCAGCTGACGTGTCAGCAGATTGGTCACAATTATGTCGATATGATTATCGATCAGTGCGGCGTGAATTTCTCCGTCATTCCGGCTCTTTCCGGGTTTTCTCCGGCAATAAAATGGCAGTCCCTCTACCAGGGATTGCCGGAGAATATTTACCCGGACGATGCGCCTTTGCTGGTACGCATTGAGCTGGAAGATACTCAGCAAGTGCAGTGGTTATATGCATTGGCTCGTGAAGCTGTGGCAACAGCGCCTTTACTGGTGCTGGGGTCATCCTGGCGGTTCGAAGTTTTGGCTGAATGGTTGATCCGTTGCATTGATGCGCAGCATGAGGGGCGTGCAGGGATATTTCGCTTCTGGGATACGCGTATATTTTCGTATCTTTTTACCCATGTTCTTAGTGATGAACAGCAAAGTCAGATCCACAGACCGACATTATTCTGGAGCTGGCTGGATCGCGACGAAGCACCTGTTTTGCTGGAAGGAAACGGGGCAGCATTAGGTGAAGAGGAATTGAGTGAGCAAATCATATTTACTGATAATCAGTTTGAAAGTCTGATGTGTCTGTGTGATGCAAAACAATTATTGGTTTATCAGCCATTACCGAAGAACCTTTTTATGAACAGAGAAAATGAATTTTCTGCTTGCTTTAAGGCTATGCTGGCTGCAACAAAAGAAGGTGTGCTTTTCGAAGATAAACGTAATGAGTGGGTGGCTGAGTATATTCTTAAAAATAAAATTTATTCTGATGAATGCGGTTCTGGTGTTAATAATCTATAAAGTCATCAGGAGTGGTATTTTCAATAGGGATAATAGCTATTTACATCGGAGTGGTTATGTATTTGGATAGTGATACAAAAGTTATTATCTCTGGAGCGGTAATATTACTGGTTGGAATCATTGTCTGGAAAAAACAAAGCTTTTTTATTGCTCTGGTGTTTTGTGTTTTGTTTATCAAAGCGTCTATGATGTTTTTAGCGATAGTTATTCTATTATCCTGGGGAGAGCCGGCAAATTCTTTTTATTTTATATTTCCTGTTATTAGTGTTTTTATCGCTGTGTTTTTTCCTGATAAGCGTTGGCCAAAACATACCGGACACATATACAGATGTTCATCATGCATGAATTTTGTTAACTATAAAATCGATAAATGTCCTCATTGTGGCTCTGACATGGATCCAAAAAATATTTGGAAAAAAAAGACCAAACAATAAGCGGCTATGAGATGACGGTTGAATCTAATGATAACCCTGTTTATCCGGCTAAAATAAGGGAACCTGAGATATGTCTATAATAAAGTCTGATTTAGGCTGGTATCCACCGCAGGGACGATGGCTGACACGCTTTGTTTTTATCGCTGCGGCGATATTGCTGGCTGGTTGTGACAGGCCTGCCAGAGAAAAGAATGTTAGCGGCGGCAGCGGTACCATAGAAGCGGTTAACCATACCCACTGGGCGATAAACCATTTCAGCGTAGACGGGCAGTCAGGGCTGGATATTATCGGCCCCTGGCAGGGCGGCGGCGGTGGCTGCTGTTACGGTGTGCCAACGAAATGGAAACCGGGAATGACGGTGAAAGT
>NZ_JACVUU010000065.1:0-2298 GCF_016516145.1 Klebsiella sp. S69
AACCACTTCATTCCGTCGCAGAAATGGTTTCAATTTCCTATACGTCAAGCTTCTGTATTAATTCGGCCAGTTTTTTCTCTGCCGTATCGCGGTCAATCCGATCCAGCAAAATCCGGATAGCGACGAGTTTAAGCACCTCCGGAAGGCATTCCGGATCAATAACAATATCGCCGAAAATTTCTTCAGCCGGTTCACTGAAATCCAGCCGTAGTCGGTGTGTTCAGCATTCATGTCTGTCGTCTCCGTCACGGAAATTTTTACGGAATTATTTCACCCAGTCTTCCAGCACCAGGCCCGGGACCCGCTCAAACTCCCGCACATTGTTCGTCACCAGAACGGCGCCGGCCGCGATGGCGTGCCCGGCTATCGCCGTGTCGTTCGGGCCAATCGGCGTCCCGGCCTGTCGCAAGGCCACCTTAATCTCCGTGGTCGCATCCACCGCGGCCCGGTCCCAGGGCAGGATGGCATCGAGGCGGGCACAGAACGCGTCAACCAGCTCGATATGGCGCGGGGAGGCCTTCGGGCCGGTGGCGCCGAAGCGCATCTCGGCGTAGGTGATGGCCGAGACCACGATACGGTGGCCACGCAGCGCCGCCTGCTCCAGGCGCTTCAGCACCGCTGCCGGCTGCTCGCGCATGATGAACGAGCAGATGTTTGTGTCGAGCATAAAAGTCTTTTTCACAGGTCAAATCGTCCTTCGTCGCTGACAACGTCCTCGCGTTCCGCCATAAAGTCCGGATCGGCCCTGTCCAGCTGCGCGAACGAGCCCCAGGTCGGCCGGACGGGACGCAGAATGATGCTGTCCCCTTCCCGGACGATCTCCAGCTCGCTGACGCCGTCAAAATCCAGATCTCGGGGCAGACGGATGGCGCGGTTATTGCCGTTTTTAAAAATCGAAACTGTGCGCATGAATTTTCCTCCGGGCTGACAGGCATGATTTGTTATTGCATATGTGCAGTATATGCCTGCCCGAGCTGTTTGTATAGGTGTCACATATGCAGATGACAACCATATGCGTATGCCTGACCTATACAGATGCCCGGCATATGGATATGCTTAACATATCCTGCCTTCTCGTTTTTCCCCGCAGATCCGAAAAAAACCAGAGTCGGATCTTTGCCGGTGAACCTCTCAAGAGAGCAGAATGGATAATGCCAAGATCGGACTTTTCGAAAGGTTTTAGTTCAGGTTCACCGTCAGCTATGAGCGAAGAGCTGAAGTTGGCGATTGTTATCATCCGTCAGTAAAGTATTACTAGCATTACCTGTTAGTTGCCTTAAAAATCAGCAGCATACATTTTGCTGACATGCATACGCTAATGCGACAGAGCCAAAATTGCGGTATCTCTCATGAGAACTCACACCCAAATGTGATAGTGAAAAAATCTATTCTGAAACTTTTCAGCAGTGCCAGATAGGGTCTAAAATTTTTCGTTTTTAAGTTTTAGTAAATAATCATCTACTATTTTTTTATTTGATTCATCTGAGTAATAAAATTCTTTTAATGGTCCAATGAATAAACTTTCATCATCAGTTGACCCTTTCAATGGAAATAAGTGAGAAAATTTCATACGTTCGCCACTGAGCATGTACAAGCATAAGTATTTATTTAAATATAGGTTTTGATTATATTCATTTATCCCTATAAGAACAATGTTTCTTTCAGGATATAAGACAATATACCACTGTTTTTTAATAAAAAGACTACCTTTAAGCGCAAATATATCAGTGATATTGTAATCTATGTCTGATTTTATCTTGTTCATAGCGGTAGATATTGCTTTTTTAATAGACAACTGATCTTTAAAAAAATAAAGCAAAAGAATAACAAAGAAAATTATAAATATAGATGAGATTATTTTAAGTATTGATGGAAGTGGATCTTTAGAATCAAACAAATAGCCGGCCGCTATTGCAAACAAAACAAAAATCAACAAACCTTTAATCTCGTCTTTTTTGCTTTCTGATTTTATAAACATAACCACCGGAATTGAAAGGACAAAAACAACAAAGCAATAAAAAAAGATAATAGATGGTTCAAGCATAAAACAGACCTTCGAATAATTGCTATCTATTTATTAAAAGAGTATCATAAAATAAAAACCATAACATTAAAAATCAGTCATAACTCCTATGTATTGATTCTGGTGAAGGCTTTGTTGAAACAATTGAACTTTTGCTGAGTTGAAGGATCAGAGCACGCATAATCCTGATAATGCAGGCAGTTCCGTGGCAATGCAGAAGTTCGAAATCACCAACTGGTGCAACTACAACAAGGCCCTGATTAATCGTGGCTCCA
>NZ_JACVUU010000066.1:0-1750 GCF_016516145.1 Klebsiella sp. S69
AGGTGAGCATATCACCTCTACTCAGGTGGCCAAATTCAGTGTGCCACTACATTTGTCGGGTTTTCGGCAAAAAATGTTGCCGGAGAGCGTGAGCGGTACTGGACAGCCAGGCGGTTTGTGGCGTGATATTCCCGGGCGAAGGGGCTTAAACGGAGAAAGGCGCACGGAATACCAGGGCAGGCACACCGGCAACGACGGGTCGTGGCAGGCGAAACGGCGTTGCGCCTTACAGCCCGGCGGCCGTTGTTTTTTTGCCGGGGTGCAGTAAGCGCAGGTTACGGCGCGTAGAGGGGCGGCGTATCCGTTGACGGATACTGCAAGCCTGCTGTTGACGTCAGACATCAGACACTAGCCGGCAGGCCCGAAACCGCGAGCGGGTTCGGCGGAGCTTACCGCATCGTTTCGCGGTTAGCGGAGTGTGGCTTGACGACTGAGCCGCGCCAGCGGGTCAGGAGCCGGAGGAGTCACCGGGTTGTGTTGTTCAGTGATTGAAGGTAACCACAACCCCGAAGCAGGAAGGATATAAGCAGTAAGAAGCAGCAGAAGAGGAAACAGGAAGATACGCAGACCTTAAGATAAGAACAGTACACCTGGACGAGTGGCAGTGGCGGCGCGTCAGCGCAGCAACGCCACCGCGCCGCAGGCAGGTTTTCGGCGGGCTGTCAGGCAGGTTACAGTCAGAAGAACGATAGAGGAATACACCGCGCCATCTCTGGCACGGCGTCGGAATTAGTGTAAAAGGGTCTGAAGATGCTCTACGGGTAACTTCGTGACATCATGAACAAGTTCAATACTCATACCCTTTTCGAGCATGTTTCTGGCTGTCTGCTCAATTCCCTGCTCAATACCCTTCTGGATACCTTCTTCAATCAGTTGCTCTGCAATGGTCATCAGCTCCCCCTCGCGTAGTGGTGCCTTGTGCTTCAGTTCTTCCAGAAAATCGCGGGTTTCCGTCCGTTTTCCGGCAAAGAAGATATAGTGCATTATTGCTGTGAATTGCTCTGTTGTCAGCGTAGTTTTTAGCGCCAGCAACGCAATTTCGTCGATAAACTCCATCATATCGCGGGTTCGGATATGCTTCATCACCAGTGACAGTAGCGCCACGCTTTTGTGCTGCATCAGTTCTTCGTCGGGTATCACCGTCACATCGGCCAGCGCAAAATCCCGGCTGTAGACCTCCCGCGCAAGTTCCGGCTGGTCAAAACAGGCCAGCCAGTTCATCGGGTACGGATGCGGCGACGGCTTACCTGCGTAAAACGGCACTGTTGCAAAGTTAGTGATGGGGTAGCCTTTCGTGTTATTGAAAGGGCTTATCTTTCAAAGACTCTACTCACCAGACGCATCTCGCCCAGGGGATGCCCAAAATAAAATGATTCGGCCTGACCTTTCCGTAGCGCACGCATCACTTCAATCCCTTTGATTGTGGCGTATGCTGTCTTCATGGATTTAAATCCCAGCCTAGCGTTGATTATCCTTTTCAGCTTGCCATGATCGCATTCTATGACGTTATTCCGGGACTTAATCTGCCGGTGTTCAACATCAGGTGGACACCGGCCTTCCCGTTTCAGTAACGCCAGCGCGCGACCATAGGTAGGGGCTTTATCGGTGTTGATGAGGCGGGGGATCTGCCAGCCTTTCACGTTGTTCAGAATCTTTCCCAGAAACCGGTATGCCGCTTTGCTGTTACGACGCGGGGAAAGATAAAAATCGATGGTGCGGCCTTTGCTGTCAACAGCACGGTACAGATAAG
>NZ_JACVUU010000067.1:0-1512 GCF_016516145.1 Klebsiella sp. S69
CATCGCAAAAAAACAGCATGTTATCTGACGACTTCTTAATGCGACAGAGCCACCATTCATACCAACAGAGAAATAAGATATTTTTTCCATCTTTCCCTGTGCAGGTATTTTATCAAATGAAAAAACAGAATGAGAAAACAAATAAATTATTACTACCGAAATTATATTTTTTAAAAGCATATCAGCTCCGGTAAGGTTCTGACTTCAGATAATGAAGGTAATATTTGCGAGCAACATAAATTACTATCTGGCTGTATATGAAACCGCCTGTTCCGGCCATTACCGCCGAACCGAAACCAGAGAAAAAGTAAGAGCCAGAGCCTGTAAATAACGCCATCAACACAAGTGCGCCCCACGTTTCCCAGTGCCGGAAGGTTCGCCAGTAAGCACAGCGCCAGCGTTTACCCCGCTCCTTCAACGGGAGCTGTGAGAGTTCGGGAATGCTTTTCAGAGTCCAGTAGATTTTCATGCGAATGTCCTTATTGGGATAAGTAGCGCCTGCCAGCATTCAGGGCTGATTTCCCCTGAATACGACGTAAAGAATTACAGGTCATCCCATTCGGGTAGTCTGTTTACCTTTTTTCGCCACATGTGGAATGCAGCAAGGAGCATGCCAAATACAAACCCAGCTAAAATACTCATGAACGCTGATACGGCAGGCGACATTCCTGTATTCCTCCATGTGGAAAACCACATCCAGAGTCCCCACGCAGGACCAAACCATATGCCCATAAGTAAGGTAATCTGCCAGAATGAGGCGAAAGGAAGTGGGGGGATTTTCAGGCCCAGCCGCCATAATACGCGCAACAAGGGCGGAGCATAATTACTTCGCCACATATTTTTATTTTCCATAATGGCTATCGCACGTTCTTTCTTTTGTTCAAATGTCACAACCCGAGCTCCCTGAATAACATTACTGCTTCCAGACTTTATCATAACAGTATGATAATGCAGTACAGATGCCGTTATTTGTGCGCGTCAGCGCACGGGAGGCGCTCTGCGCCGGAGACCCAGCAGCGAAGCGAGGACGAAAAAAGCATTACGGCTTCAGCCGTAATAATCCCCCTTCCTGCAAGACCCAATACAACCCATCTTAAAACCATACAGAAGCTCCTGTGCGCGGCCGGAGTGGTCCCGAGAACAGGGCAGCCTGACGGCCGCAAATTGAAAAGCACGCCATCTGCCGGACTCTGAGTTGTCATACAGTGATTTGGATATGTATGATCTGGCTACATATTTTGCTCAGAGCCTCCCTGTCATGATGACCCGTAAAAGTATCGATACCGTCCTGCTCTCCGTTGCCGCTGATAAGCTTTCACAGCGTGAATGGGACTGGATTAAGCTGATGAAGCCCATGGACCCGCCACCGGCAATGGTCGCCAGCGCCATACTGGAACACCGCCACGATACAGCTGCGCTCACCCGCCTGCTGGACGCCAGGGATTAATCTGCCCCGTGGTTTCCGGTTTCAGTCCCCGCCCGCTCAAAAAACTGTTTACGGCTAACCAGTGC
>NZ_JACVUU010000068.1:0-1444 GCF_016516145.1 Klebsiella sp. S69
GGAAATTGAATTATCGTTTTAAAAATTTCCTGACCATGAACATAGTCTTCGGGAGTGTAGTTATGGCGGGTATTAATGCCACTTATGGCGTTAAAATGCTGTTTTCGGCGCATTTTTAACCTTAAACCCATTTTTCAGACGCACTTATCCTGCAGCCTGTGCCCGCAACCATCGTTTACGGTCGATACTGTGCAGCCTTTCTGCCACTAACTCCGAGGCGTGTCTGCCAGCCTGCGCGCTGCTGAAGCGCAGTCGGTTGCCGCACAGAATGCATTTGTACGGATCCGTGCGCAGAAATTCTTTCATCAGCGCAGCGAAGCCGGGCCGCTCCGGTTTTTTCCGTGCGTCCATCTCCAGGACCTCATACACCTTCGGCAGCAAGCTACCCCGTTTGCGGTTTGATAAAAAACCGTAGTAGCGCACCATCTTAAAATGCTTTTCCGGGATATGGCTGATATAGCGCCCGATCATCTCTTCCTGCGTCAGCGTCTGCTGCCGGTACTGCTGCGTACGATGGTCGTAATAATGGTGCACCACCGCGCCGCCGCTGTAGTGCCTGAGCTTCGCTGCCGACACCGGCGGCCGCTTCAGGTACCGGCCGAGATATTTGACGCTCCGCCAGGCACCCCGGGTCTTCTTCGCGAAGTGCACCTTCCAGCGGCGACCGTACTGCGCCTGCAGATAGCGCTGCCACTGTTTTTTATCGCGGATATGCCCCAGCCCCGGCAGGCTGCCGGGGGCAATCAGGTCATAGCTGTGGCGCAGCAGGCGGATGACGGCTCCGCGCCAGATTTCCTCCACGGCGTGCTTCTTAAAGAAGATATCTCGCCAGACGCCGTGTTTAATATCAAGCCCGCCGCGGGTGACGGAGAGGTGAATATGCGGATGCTGGTTGAGCTGACGGCCATAGGTATGCAGGGCACAGAAAATACCGACCTCCACGCCCTGTTTGCGGGCCCACCGGAACATGGCACGGGTGGCCGCACGGAAGAGAAGGTTGAGCAGGGGCCAGTTGTTGTTGAAAAAGGGCCAGAGCAGATGGGGCATGGTAAAGGTGACGTGCTGCCAGTCGCAGTCGGGGAGGATATGGCTCTGCTGCGACACCCACTGTTCGGTGGCTTTGAAGCCGCAGGCGCTGCAGGCTTTTGACTTGCAGCTCTGGCAGAAGAAGCGGGAGTGGGTACAGTCCGGGGAGGCGCAGAAGTATCGCTTCACCCCCATGGCGGCGGTGCCGCAGGCGAGCATGGGCTCGACGCAGAGAACGGTCCATGGGCAGAG
The DNA here is from genome assembly GCF_016516145.1 of Klebsiella sp. S69. NCBI lineage: Bacteria > Pseudomonadati > Pseudomonadota > Gammaproteobacteria > Enterobacterales > Enterobacteriaceae > Klebsiella > Klebsiella sp. S69. The sequence continues at coordinate 1,279 of NZ_JACVUU010000068.1, forward strand.
AGTGTCCCCGTGTTTATCCATATACCTGTTCCAGGCGTCATCAATGGTGAACAGCAGCTTTGCGGGGCGCGGAATATACATGCCGCAGAGTATAAAACGGGGATCAGGGCATGAAAACATCGGAAGCGCGAAGCGATGACGCTCGCCCTGTAAGGGCGCTACGTAC
>NZ_JACVUU010000069.1:0-1344 GCF_016516145.1 Klebsiella sp. S69
GACTCTGACAGCGACTCGGATGCTGACAGCGATTCTGATTCGGACAGCGACTCCGATTCCGACAGCGATTCGGACTCCGACAGCGACTCGGATTCCGACAGCGATTCGGATTCTGACAGCGACTCGGATTCCGACAGCGATTCTGACTCCGACAGCGATTCGGATTCGGATTCGGATAGCGACTCGGATATCCCGCAAGCCAACGCGGATACCAATACCGCTCTGATCTTCGAGAATCATGACAACCTCGAGGGCCTGAACGGTACGATTACCCAACTGACAGGCGTGAACTTGCTTGGTGTGGTCGATGTTTCGTTGCTTAGCGGGAACAACTTTGATTTTACGGTTGCGAGTGGAACGACTCAGGATGTGGCGCTGGATATCTCCGGCGGTACTACGCTGAGCTCGGCGGCGCTGATCAATACGCTACTGCTTCTGCTGGGTGGGACGGATACCTTCAAGGCCGATCTCGCGGTGATTAATACGGTGACCGGAGAAGTGGTTGCGCTAGCATCGAATGCGGTGACTATTACGGCGGGAGGCGTCAGCCTGGATTACAGCGGCAGCGCCAGCTTCAGCGACCTGCCGGAGGGGAACTACACGGTAGTGATTTCGTCGCCGACGAATACCGGCCTGCTGCCGACGTTGGTAAACTTCCTGGCGAATATCAGCGTAGCGACAGCGGTCGATGTGGCGGTAACCGACTCTGTAGGATACGAATCCGCGATCATCAGCGGTAACGTACTGCAGACGGATGCTGGCGGAGACGTAGGTGATATCGGTACGGGTATTACTGTGACCAGCATCGTTGCATCCTCGGTTACGGGGGCATCGGCGCAGCAGGTTAGCTCAGGAGGAACGATCGTTGAGGGCGCCTACGGTAAGCTGGTGATCTATGCCGACGGTACTTATACCTATCAGGCGACCGGAGATGCTGATTCAGTCGGGCAGACGGAGGTATTTACCTACACCATCACGGATGCGGATGGCGATACGGCTACCACAACGCTGACCATTAATATTGGCCTGGCTGATGATACGGATAGCGATGCCGATTCTGACTCCGACAGCGATTCCGATTCCGACAGTGATTCCGACTCCGACAGCGATTCGGATTCAGACAGCGACTCGGACTCCGACAGCGACTCCGATTCCGACAGCGACTCGGACTCTGACAGCGACTCCGATTCCGACAGCGACTCGGATTCAGACAGCGATTCTGACTCCGACAGCGATTCTGACTCCGACAGCGATTCGGATTCAGACAGCGATTCGGATTCCGACAGCGACTCGGACTCTGACAGCGACTCGGATGCTGACAGCGATTCTGATTCGGACAGCGAC
>NZ_JACVUU010000006.1:0-217902 GCF_016516145.1 Klebsiella sp. S69
CGGGGATCCTCCCGGAGGCGGCGCTTAACGCGCCTTGTCCGGGCTACCGGACTGCACGGACCCGTAGCCCGGTCAGCGCAGCGCCACCGGGAGATTTCCTATAAGGAGGCTTCGATGAATGAAACCATAACATTACGCCCCGAAAGCAGGGCATCGACAAAAGATGTCATTATCGATTACATGCTGGCATCAGTAGATGAAGTTGAACAACTGCAGCCCGCGCTTAACCTGTTAGCGCACCCATCAGTTGCCCGCAGAGACCATGATTTTTTTGTCCATTGCTATGAGGCGGGTACGCAAAATAAAGCAGCTGAAACAGAACCGGCGCTACCTGATACGGTATTTCGGGACTCCACGCCGTGGATGCAAAGAAGTGGGCTGCTGTGTGCCGCAGCGGGTCATCTGGATGCACTGGGAAAGACGCTGACGCACAATCGTCTGTGCGACCTGGCCGGCCAGTATTGTGCCGGCGCGGCGGATGCGGATGCTGAAACCCGCAGCGGATTTTATACCGTGCGCAGCATATCGCTGCCGGTTTACCGGCGACTGCTGCGGGACAAGCATCCTCATGGCGTCTGCCTGCAGCAGTCACTGCTGCATCTGCTGGCCTGGAAGAGCGAATCACCCTGGGCGCGGCAGCAGGCTCAACGGTTGCTCTGGCAGGGCGGCGTACTGGGTGATAACGGCGAATTTGCGCTGATGACGCTCGATGACGAGCTGCGGGAGCGGCAGTTTGCCTGGCCGGGGCTGTGGTCGCTGCTGGCCGTCACCGGGTTTCTGGCGAAATTCCCGGCCGGGCCGATTTTTGCTGATTAAATTGCGCTCCCCGTTCGGGGAGCCTGTTAGTTGGTCGCAGGATATTCCTGTACGGCGATATGCAGCGTAATTTTTTTATCGTCACGCATAATCACCACCGGAATTTCCGAGCCCGGACGGATCTCTGCGACCTGATCCATGGTTTCCAGGGCGGAAACGGCGGGTTTATCGTTAACCGAAATAATCACGTCGTTGGCGCGGATCCCTGCCTGGGCTGCCGGGCCTTCCGGCGCCACATCATTGACTACAATCCCCTGCAATTGATCGATACCGCCGCCGCTCTGCGCGTGCAGCGGCGCAATTTCGCGGCCGCTAATCCCAATGTAGCCACGAATCACGCGGCCATCGCGGATCAGCTTATCCATAATCTTGGTCGCCAGCTGGAAAGGAATCGCAAAGCCGATGCCCTCCGGCGTTTCGCCATCGTTGCTTTTATCAAATGACAGGGTATTGATACCCATAAGCTCGCCCAGCGAGTTCACCAGCGCGCCGCCGGAGTTACCGTGGTTGATTGACGCATCGGTCTGCAGGAAGTTCTGGCGCCCAGTGGGGTTCAGACCGATACGCCCGGTGGCGCTGATAATGCCCTGGGTAATGGTTTGCCCGAGGTTGTACGGGTTGCCAATCGCCAGCACGACGTCACCGATATGCGGCACGCGTTTCGGGTTAATCGGAATAACCGGCAGACCGCCGCTGGCGTTGATTTTTAATACCGCCAGATCGGTGAGGGTATCTGAGCCGACCAGCAGCGCTTCAAAGACCCGGCCATCCTGCAGGGCAACAATAATCTGATCGGCATCGTTGATGACGTGCTTGTTGGTCAGAATATAGCCGCGCTGGTCCATGATCACGCCGGAGCCGAGCGTTAACTGATTATGACTGGTGCTGTTAAGGGCGCGGTTATAGACATTGACGACCGCAGGGGCCGCGCGACGGACGGCGGAATTATAGCTGGCGGGGGATTCATCCGCGCTATCGTATTGCGTGGTCGGCGAAAGCTGCCACTGGCGCAGGGAAGGCATGACGGCCAGCAGCAAACCGCCGACGATCAAACCGATAAGTATCGAACGTAAAAGCTTTCCAGGCATGATGCAGATATCGTTGATGGATAGACAGGCGAAGCATAACACGACTTGTCCGGACATCGCACTGCACGCGATGTCCGGAAGGCGAGTTAGCGCAGCAGTAGATAGATGCTTTCGCTGCCGCGAACGACGTTCAGTGCAATGACCGTCGGTTTGCTTTCGAGTACTTTTCGCAGTTCGGCAATCGAGCGCACGCGTTCGCGATTGAGGCCAATAATGATATCGTCCTTATGCAGGCCGGCCTGCGCGGCAGGGCTGCCTTTATCGACGTTATCAATGATGACGCCTTTGGTCCCATCCTTCATCTGACCGTCGCTTAACGATGCGCCCTGTAGCGCAGGAGCGATAAGCTCTGCGCTGGCGGAAGACGAGGTGCTCTTGTCCAGCGTGACCTCCACTTCAACGGGTTTCCCTTCGCGCAATAGTCCTAGTTTCACCTTGGTTCCCGGCTCGGTCGTGGCGATGCGTGAACGCAGTTCGGCGAAGCTGTTGAGCGGTTTGCCGTTCAGGCTGACGATAACGTCGCCAGATTTAACGCCCGCTTTAGCCGACCCCGAGTTTGGCAGGACTTCGCTAACGAATGCGCCGCGCTGGACGTCAAGATTCATCGCTTTGGCGATATCCGCGCTCATTTCCATTCCTTTAATACCCAACAGGCCGCGTTTGATTTCGCCAAACTGGATAAGCTGCTGAGAGAGGATTTTTGCCATATTGCTGGGAATGGCGAAACCAATGCCGACGCTGCCGACGCTGCCGCCGCCCGGGGCCAGAATGGCGGTGTTGATGCCAATCAGCTCGCCGTTGAGGTTCAGCAGCGCGCCGCCGGAGTTGCCGCGGTTAATCGAAGCATCGGTCTGGATAAAGTTTTCCAGCCCCTCAAGGTTCAGGCCGCTGCGGCCAAGGGCGGAAACAATCCCGGATGTGGCGGTCTGACCCAGGCCAAACGGGTTACCGACGGCGACGGCGAAGTCGCCAACCCGCAGCTTGTCCGAATCGGCGATAGCGATTTGCGTCAAATTACTGGGCTTGAGGATCTGCAGCAGTGCAATATCGCTCTGCTCGTCGCTGCCGACCAGTTTGGCATCGAACTCACGCCCGTCATTGAGCTGGACGCTGATCTTCTGGGCCTGATTAATGACGTGATTATTGGTCAGCACGTAGCCTTTTGCTGCATCAATGATGACCCCGGAACCCAGTCCTTCAAAAGGCTGCGCCTGCTCTTGCGGCGCGTTGTCGCCAAAATATTTCTTCAACTCTTCCGGCATATCCTGCGCGGGTGACGCGGTACCCTCAACCTGTACGCTCACCACCGCCGGCAACACTTTTTCCAGCATTGGCGCGAGGCTTGGCAGCGCGCCCTGGCCCGGAACTTGTGTCGGTAAAGACGCTGCTGCCGGAGGTAAGGCTGACAACGACAACCCAATGCTTAACGCTAACGCACTCAACAGCAAAGTTGGTTTATTCATTAGTTGCTGGCTCTCGTAACCTGAGGTGTATGGGAAACGTCCCGAATGGCCCGATGTTATTGAATTTTCGACCCGGTAACAACGTGGGCAATAGTTAAATTGTAGCTGGGATGAGAGGTTGAAACGGGCGCAGAGGGTGCGCCCGGGAAATATTTTTACTGGCGTTGCCGAATCAATCGCGCTTTACACCGCCGCGCAGCAGACCGGATGCGCCTTCAGAATAGTCGCGCGGCATCTGGACCGGAGCCTGATCGTTGCCCGCTTCGGACTCTTCCAGACGATTGCGGAACGGATTAGCGTCCGCCATGGTGTCCGGCAGGAGGTTGCTGGAGCTTTTCGCCATATGCTGATACAGCTGGCGGTAATCATGCGCCATGTTATCCAGAAGCTCGGCGCTCTGGGCGAAATGGCTCACCAGCTCTTCGCGGTACTCCTCCAGCTCTGCTTTATTCTTTTCCAGTTCAAACTGCAGCGCCTGCTGTTGGCGTAATTTACGATTGCCAAAACGCATCGCGACGGCACCGATAATGATGCCGACAACTAGCCCAATTAGCGCGTATTCCCAGGTCATGAACATCTCCCGTTGTTTTGTGGTTCCGTAGGGTGGCTATGAGGCTCTCCGCCTGCGCCCGATAGTGCCACTATAACCGCTAATTCCACAGAAGTGGAATCCTGGCGTATCATCACGTAGTGTAGAGTAGCCTTTTTTTCGTCAATCGTGAGCTACGGCATTACGGTTTTCAAGGAATAACAATTAGATCATGCAAAGCCTGTCCCCAACATCGCGTTACCTTTCCGCTCTCAAAGAGGGAAGCCATCAACCTGACGACGTTCAGCGAGAAGCGGTCAGCCGCCTCGATACGATTTATCAAGAATTGCAGAATAAACCTTCGGTAGCGCCGCAAACCGGCGGCGGTCTGCGGGCGAAATTCGGCAAGCTGCTGGGCAAGCGTGAACCCGCTGTCGAAACGGCCGCAGTTCGCGGTCTCTATATGTGGGGTGGCGTCGGCAGAGGGAAAACCTGGCTGATGGATCTGTTCTTTCAAAGTCTGCCGGGAGAACGTAAACAACGTCTGCATTTTCATCGCTTTATGCTGCGGGTACATGAAGAGTTAACCACGCTGCAGGGGCACAGCGATCCGCTGGAAATCGTTGCGGACCGTTTTAAAGCTGAAACCGATGTGCTCTGCTTTGATGAGTTTTTTGTCTCTGACATTACCGATGCGATGCTGCTGGGCGGTCTGATGAAAGCGCTGTTTGCCCGCGGGATAACCCTGGTGGCGACGTCGAATATTCCTCCTGACGAACTGTACCGTAACGGTCTGCAGCGCGCCCGCTTCCTGCCAGCGATCGACGCGATTAAGCAGCACTGCGATGTGATGAATGTCGACGCCGGCATCGATTATCGTCTGCGCACGCTGACCCAGGCGCACCTGTGGCTGTCGCCGCTGAACGCTGAGACCCGCCAGCAGATGGACAAACTGTGGCTGGCGCTGGCGGGCGCAAAGCGCGAGCAGATGCCAACGCTGGAGATAAACCACCGTCCGCTGCCGACGTTAGGCGTTGAGAACCAGACGCTGGCGGCTTCTTTTGCGACGCTGTGCGTGGATGCGCGTAGCCAGCACGACTATATTGCGCTTTCGCGCCTGTTTCATACCGTCATGCTCTTTGATGTGCCGGTGATGACCGGGCTGATGGAGAGCGAGGCGCGGCGCTTTATCGCCCTCGTCGATGAATTCTACGAACGCCACGTCAAACTGGTGGTCAGTGCGGCGGTTCCGCTGTATGAGATCTATCAGGGCGAGAGATTAAAATTCGAGTTCCAGCGCTGTTTATCGCGCCTGCAGGAGATGCAGAGCGAGGAGTATCTGAAGCGAGAACACCTGGCGGGGTAAAACCGGGTACAAATCACATAAAGGGGTCGATCTTTGACCCCGACTTCTCTATAATCTTGCGACCCCACGTTACGAGAAGGTTTTTTTCCCAAAACTTTCTATGTGCCGGCATAGGCTATTCGAAGGGGTAGGTTTGCTGGACAATGTCGTGTGAACCTCAACTGACTAAACGTTTGGGTGTTCACCAACGTGTAACTTATTTATTTGGGTAAGCTTTTAATGAAAACTTTTACAGCTAAACCAGAAACCGTAAAACGCGACTGGTATGTTGTTGACGCGACCGGTAAAACTCTGGGCCGTCTGGCTTCCGAACTGGCTCTGCGCCTGCGCGGTAAGCACAAAGCGGAATACACTCCGCACGTTGATACCGGTGACTACATCATCGTTCTGAACGCAGAAAAAGTTGCTGTAACCGGCAACAAGCGCGAAGACAAAATGTACTATCACCACACCGGCCACATCGGTGGTATCAAAGAAGCGACCTTTGAAGAGATGATTGCCCGCCGTCCTGAGCGTGTGATTGAAATCGCGGTTAAAGGCATGCTGCCAAAAGGCCCGCTGGGTCGTGCTATGTACCGTAAGCTGAAAGTTTACGCGGGTAACGAGCACAACCACGCGGCACAGCAACCGCAAGTTCTTGACATCTAATCGGGATTATAGGCAATGGCTGAAAATCAATACTACGGCACCGGTCGCCGCAAAAGTTCCGCAGCTCGCGTTTTCATCAAACCGGGCAACGGTAAAATCGTTATCAACCAGCGTTCTCTGGAACAGTACTTCGGTCGTGAAACTGCCCGCATGGTAGTTCGTCAGCCGCTGGAACTGGTCGACATGGTTGAGAAATTAGATCTGTACATCACCGTTAAAGGTGGTGGTATCTCTGGTCAGGCTGGTGCGATCCGTCACGGTATCACCCGCGCTCTGATGGAGTACGATGAGTCCCTGCGTGGCGAACTGCGTAAAGCTGGTTTCGTTACTCGTGATGCTCGTCAGGTTGAACGTAAGAAAGTCGGCCTGCGTAAAGCACGTCGTCGTCCGCAGTTCTCCAAACGTTAATTGTCCTCTGCTTATGCAGAACAATTTGCGAAAAAACCCGCTTCGGCGGGTTTTTTTATGGATAAATTTGCCATTTTCACTCTACAAACGCCCCATTATTACCACTTTTTCAGCATTTCCAGAATACCCTCACCACAACGTCTCCAAAATCTGGTAAACTATCATCCAATTTTCTGCCCAAATGCAGGTGATTGTTCATTTTTTGTTTGGATGATAAGCAAAAGTGATATCACGCAAATGGGGTTTTTACATCTGGCTGGCCATCCGTGGTCGGCAGCAGTACAAAATTCTGAATATACCTGGAGGTTTTCATGGCTGTCGCTGCCAACAAACGTTCGGTAATGACGCTGTTTTCTGGTCCTACTGACATCTATAGCCATCAGGTCCGCATCGTGCTGGCCGAAAAAGGTGTTAGTTTTGAGATAGAGCACGTGGAGAAGGATAACCCGCCTCAGGATCTGATTGACCTCAACCCGAATCAAAGCGTGCCGACGCTTGTGGATCGTGAGCTCACTCTGTGGGAATCTCGCATCATTATGGAATACCTGGATGAGCGTTTCCCGCATCCGCCGCTGATGCCGGTTTATCCGGTGGCCCGTGGGGAAAGCCGTCTTTACATGCAGCGTATCGAAAAAGACTGGTATTCTCTGATGAATACTATTCAGACCGGTACCGCTTCGCAGGCCGATACTGCACGTAAGCAGCTGCGTGAAGAGCTGCAGGCCATTGCGCCGGTCTTCACCCAGAAGCCCTACTTCCTGAGCGATGAGTTTAGCCTGGTGGACTGCTACCTGGCTCCGCTGCTGTGGCGCCTGCCGGTTCTTGGCGTCGAGCTGGTTGGTGCTGGCGCGAAAGAGCTTAAAGGCTATATGACTCGCGTATTTGAGCGCGACTCTTTCCTCGCTTCTTTAACTGAAGCCGAGCGTGAAATGCGCCTCGGTCGGGGCTAAATGATGGATGTATCACAGCTGACGCCTCGTCGCCCGTACCTGCTGCGGGCGTTCTATGAGTGGCTGCTGGATAACCAGCTGACTCCGCATCTGGTCGTTGATGTTACTCTGCCGGGCGTACTTGTGCCGATGGAGTATGCGCGTGATGGGCAAATTGTTCTCAATATTGCTCCGCGTGCTGTCGGTAACCTGGAGCTGGCGAACGACGAAGTGCGTTTTAACGCGCGCTTCGGTGGTGTGCCGCGAAATGTTTCCGTGCCGATGGCTGCCGTACTGGCGGTTTACGCTCGAGAGAACGGCGCAGGTACAATGTTTGAGCCTGAAGCCGCCTACGATGAAGATGTCACCAGCCTGAATGATGACGAAGAATTGCCAGGTAACGACAGCGAAACGGTCATGTCGGTGATTGATGGCGATAAGCCTGACAATCACGATGACGATCCGGATGATACGCCGCCGCCGCGTGGCGGACGTCCAGCGCTACGCGTTGTGAAGTGATATTAACACAGGCCCTGCGGGGCCTGATTCATATATTAATTCATATGTGCTTCAGACAACATTCCTTATCCCGAGCGAAGCATGCCATAAACATGCTTCGCTTTTTTCATTTTATAACTTTACTGCTGGCGTCGAGTCTCTTCTCCGTCAGGGCAAAGTGTGTTTCTGCGGTGGGCTGGGTCTGCACAGATTATTTTGTTGTGCCCTATGGTCATCCAGCACAGGAGATAGGGTATATTAGATGAAATGGGAGTGTGAATTCATATTTTTCTGGGTTTATTTGTTGTAAATTTAATTAAGGTGTTTCTATGATGAATATGTGTTTTTATTTTGCTATTGATGCCGTTTATTTATAAAGTGCAGATTAATTAACTGACCTGTGTTTTATTTAACTTACCTGCAGTTCATTTACTATCTTCTTGTAATTATTGAATGTTTTTACTTTTTAAAATTTGCGATTATTTTTCTTGAGATTAGTCGTTCAATTAAGTAGATTAGCCGGCGGTGAGAGGAGTCTCTTTCATCATTACTTCCAGTGACTAATTCTTTTCTCAATAATTATTGAGGGGTGATTAGTGGCAATGATTTAATTGGATAAAGGATGTGCCGATATTTTTATTGATATCGGTCGTACTATACATTAAGGAAAATTGATATGTTCTCTAAAAAGTCGCTTTCTGCGCTATGCGTTTGCGCTGCTATTGTTTCTGCTGCGGGCGTTAATGCTGCTACGGATACTACTCTCACCGTTAAAGGAACCTTTGTTCCGGCTGCGTGCACCCCGGAGCTGAGCAACAGTGGTGTTGTTGATTACGGCTCTATGAACAACTCGGTTCTCGAAAAGCCGATCAGCGGTAGCACCCTGGTTCAGTTGGGCAAAAAATCCATTACGTTAACGGTTAGCTGCGATGCGGCGACCAGCGTGGGCATCGTGGCGAAGGATAACCGTGCCAGCTCTAAAGTTGAGATTTCAAGCTCGGCGTATATTGCTGATTATATTCCGGGGCAAAATATGTCAACGGAGTCTGCAGCGTTTGGCCTTGGTACCGTTAATGACATGAAGATCGGTGCTTATTCCGTTACGGCAATGAAGGATGGATTAACTGCTGATGGCGCAGCAGTGGATATGATCGTGAAAAATATGGGGGGAGAAAATAGCTCGTGGGAGAATGCAAATAGCGGCGCTTCATATTATTCCGATGCTACCCGTATCGTTACCGTTGCTGAAGCCGGCAAAACCACCCCAATGCTGTTTAAAGATTTAGTGATGCCGCTGGATATCGTTTCCGCCGTTCAGGACAATAGCGTACTCGGTGCCGGAACGCAAATTGAGCTGGATGGTAATGCCACGCTGAGCCTTGTTTATCTCTAATTTTTCATAAGTTGTCAGTCTGAATTCGGCCCAATAAATGTTCTTTGTGGATTTATTGGGCCTGTTAATAAGCTCCATCTCAATTAATCATTACCACTAATATGAAAAAAACGCTGCTGTTGTCGTTATTGATATTGACGACTCGGGCCAATGCCAGCGGCATGGTGCCTGAGACGTCTGTTTTATTCGTTGATGAGCAAAAAGGTGAGGTGTCGATGAACCTCACCAATTCCGATTCGCATCCGTCCCTGCTTTATACCAAAGTGGTGGATTTAGCCGATAGCGATAAATCTATCCGCTTAATTGTCACGCAGCCGGTAGTACGCGTAGAGCAAGGGGACACGCAAAAGATCCGCTTTATATTGCAAACGTCTAAACCTTTACAACAGGAAGAGTTTAAACGGGTCACCTTTGAAGGAATACCGCCGAAGGAAAAGGGAAAACTGAAAACAACGGTCACTATTCGTCAGGATTTACCGGTCATTATCCATCCAGCCAGCCTGGCGGAGGAGCCCGCGCCGTGGAAACATCTGGTCTGGCGCAAAAAGGGTGGCCAGCTGGAAATCAGTAATCCGAGCGACTATGTCGTCAGGATGACGGCCATGTTTAATACTTTGCCTTCAGGTTCTCCCGGCGAGTTAGCGAAAACGTATCTCCTGCCGCACACCAGCGTCAGCGTAAAATTACCTGCTAAAGCGGGAGCGGATACGAAAGTCGAGTTTTTCCCGGCAAGCCGCTATGGATATAAAGGAGATCGCTACATCACCTCGTTGCAGTGACGATGTTCAAGGATGAACGGAATGCTCAGGAAAAAGCTGTTGGCCTGTCTTATCGGGTTGGGAAGCGCTCAACTGGCGATAGCTGAAGAGGCCAAAAAGAGCACGATAGAATTTGATAGTGAAACCTTAACGTCTTTAGGTATCGATCCACAAATTGCGCATTATTTCTCTTCAGAAGCCAAATTCCTGCCGGGAGCGACCTCGGTTATGCTGGGCGTTAACGGTAAGGATAAGGGAAATATCGTCGCCCACTTTGATGATGACGGCCAGCTGTGTTTCGATAAAGCGTTTATGGAACAAGCCGGTATTCGCCAGCCCAGGAACGATAGCGAGGACTGCTACGACTATTTACAGGCCCATCCTGAAACGATCCTGAAAGCGTCGCCAGGAAAAGGACGGCTCGATCTGATATTACCGCAGGAGCAGTTAGTTAGCCAAAGTACCGACCTGAGCGGATACGATACGAGCGGTACGGCTGGGGTGCTGAATTACACCTTTTTCGCTTCGCGCAACGATTATAGCGGCGGTCATTCCGAGTATTCGCAGCTGATGCTGGACGGTGGTCTAAACGTGAATACCTGGCTGCTGCGTAGCCATCAGCTATTAAGCCGTGCGAATAATCAGTTTACCAGCGAAAATTCGCAGACCTACCTGCAGCGCACCTTTACGCAGATAAAAAGCACCGTTAAGGCCGGAGAGGTAGGCATGAATAATCCTTTGCTCGACGGCGCCGAGCTATACGGTATCTCCTTGATGCCGGAGAGCGCCCTTAACGATGCCGGGAGCGGCGTGCTGGTAACCGGGATCGCCAGTACCCCGCAGGCGCGGGTTGAGATTCGCCAGCAAGGGATCATGGTGTATTCCACTTTAGTGCCTGCCGGCCCCTTTACCTTAACGGATATTCCTCTGCGCAACGTCACCAGCGATCTGACGATCACCGTTATTGAGACCGATGGCAGCCAGCATAGCCAGGTGGTTCCCGCCTCATTGTATCGCTCCGGGCTGGGGCCTGCGGGCGGATATCAATTTTCATTAGGCCGGGTGAGCGATGCATATAGCCAGCAGCCCTGGGTAGCCAGCCTGGCTGGCGGCTGGAAGCTGAATGCCAGGCATAATTTAACTAGTGGCGCGATCGTTGCCCAGAGCTACCAGGCCTTAGGAATACGCGTTGATTCCGTATTGCCGCAGGAAATTTCGCTTTCTCTTCAGATTAACCAGGCGTTCGATCGCGATAATGCGCAGCAGGGCCAGAAGTACAATCTATCGGCCTCCTGTGCAACACAGTCAGGTTTTGGGCTGAATGCTTCGTTGAGCAAATACTCTGAAAAGTATCGTGAGTTTTCGCAGGCTATTGATAAGAGTTTTAGCGCCTTTAATAAAATGGAGTACTCATTGGGCGCGAGCTGGGGCCTCCCCGTTATCGGAACGATGAGTGCCAGCTTCTATGATGCAACGGGATTCGATAGCCAAAATAATTCTCGCTACGCGACGCTTAACTGGGGCAAGAGTTTTAGCGCATTTTCCGTATCGGCAAGCTGGCAGCGCCAGCTCAGCGGCGGGAGTATCGAGCAAAGCAATGATAATCTTTTTTATCTGAACCTGAATATTCCCTTCCAGCGGCATTCGGTCAACGCTTACGCGCGCAGTGATAAAGGGCGGGAGAGATTTGGTTCCTCGGTAACGGGCACTATCAGCGATGATACTACTTATACCCTCGGCGCCGAACGTGACCAGACCGAGAGTCGGAATAGCTTCAGCGGCGGGATAAATCAGAATCTGCATTACACGCAGCTAAGTATGAATGCGAGTACCAACGGTTCGCAGAGCCATAGCTATTCCGGAACGCTGCGCGGGGGAATGGCCGCCCACCGCCATGGTGTGACTTTTACACCGTGGGCGATTCGCGACACCTTTGCCATTGCCAGCCTGGATAAGCCGGTTTCCGGAGTGCGCATCGAGACATCGCAGGGGCCGGTGTGGACTGACTTCAGCGGTCAGGCAGTCATCCCTTCCGTTTCAGCCTGGCGAGATGCAGCCGTTGAAATCAACACCGCGACTTTGCCAAAGAATATGGATATTGGCAATGGGCTCAGAATGCTCAAGCAAGGCAGAGGGGCCGTGGGCAAAATCCGCTTTTCTACCATCACGGAACGCCGGGTATTGCTGGATGTCACGATGGGGAACGGTGATCCGCTGCCGAAGGGGGTCGCCGTAACGGATTCAGCGGGCAATTACTTAACGACTTCCGTCGATGACGGCGTGCTTTTTTTGAACAACCTCTCAGGGAGACAAACATTGGTGGCGAAACTGGAAAAGGGAAGTTGCCGCATCTCGCTAACGCTGCCTGAAGCGCCAGACGCAGATGCGTTCTATGAAAATGCCAGCGGGGTATGTCAATGATTCGTCTATGGCTGGGCCTTAGCCTGCTGGCGTTTTCCGGCGCCCTTCTGGCCGAATGCGAATTAAATAGCACGCAGCGTTCGGTTGACTATCTGCCCGTTCGCCCGGCAGAGCGCCAGCAGGCTGGAGATAAGCCTGTGGCACTGCCGGAAAAGCAGTTCGTCCTGTATGTACATTGTGATAAGCCACAACGTATTCGGCTTTTTTTCGGTAGCGCCTATGCGCAAAACGGCAGGTTCGCACTTGGCAATCGTGGGGAAATGAATATTACCGCCGGGCAAGCAGTGGCTGACGATCGCGACGTGATGCTGGTCCCTGTACGGAGCGCCGGGGCGCCGATTACGGCGGAAGCAGCAAAGCGATCCCGCATTGTGCTCAATCAAGGGATCGCCTTTGTACAGGGAGAAGAGATTGAAGCCAGTCAGCTCTCTGTGGTTCTGAACGTGGCTTCAATGATGGAGAACCAGGCGATTACGGATCGCGTAACGTATCGTGGAAATCTGCAGGTCAGGGTGGTAACTCCATGAGGTACGCTTTTGTTTTATTCGCGCTTTTACTCAGTCCGATCCTTCACGCCGGCGATAACCTTAGTATTGATTTTACCGTGACCGCAGAAGCGGCGGCGTGCACGCCAACGCTGAGCCATAACGGCATCGTAGATTTCGGTGAGCGGTATGTCGGGTCGCTATCAACGTCCGCGTTTACCCAGCTAGGCGTGCGGGATATTACCTTAACGATTACCTGCGAATCCTCCACCGGAATCGCTATTACGGCGAGAGATGCGCGATCCAGTTCCGCTATTACGGGAAAAGATAGACACGGTCATGAGGGAGTGCTTTTTCAGGTCAATGGCGGCGGATACATAAGCGACAAATCACGGCTTTTTGGTCTGGGTATGACGATGGAAAATAAACCTATTGGCAGCTATGCGATGCAAATCGATTCCGCCAATACCATCGCGGTTGATGATAAAAACGTTGCCGTTGATATCGCTGGATCGGCCAGCAAAGAGGGACCGTGGGAAGTTTCCTCGCTTTTACCGCTCCCAACGGGACAGGACTATTTCTATACCTTTGTGAAAAAAGGCTCTTCGGTGCCGCAGCCAATCACGGCGGCAACGGTGCCTCTGCAGATAAGCGCATCGGTGGGAAGTAATCTCAGGAGCGGGCAAAAGGTGACGCTGGACGGCGAGGCGGTAATTAGTATTGTCTATCTCTGAATGAATAAGCTTGCGGGCTCCGGGCCCGCAAGCTTTTTTTGTTACACTTCCAGGTAGTTCAGGATGCCGTCAGCCGCCTTACGGCCTTCGGCAATCGCGGTGACCACCAGGTCAGAGCCGCGAACGATATCGCCGCCGGCGAAGATTTTCGGGTTGCTGGTCTGGAAAGCATTGTCGCTGCCTTCCGGTGCAATCACGCGGCCCTGAGAATCGAGCTCAACGCTGTGCTTCGCCAGCCATTCCATGCTGTGCGGACGGAAACCAAACGCCATGACTACGGCATCTGCTGGCACCACATGTTCTGAGCCGGCAACGATTTCCGCGCGGCGGCGGCCTTTCGCATCCGGCTGGCCCATCTCCGTACGCGCCATCTTCACGCCGCAGACTTTACCGTTGGCATTCACTTCAATGCCCAGCGGCTGAACGTTGAACTGGAATTCCACGCCTTCTTCCCGCGCGTTTTTCACTTCGCGCTTTGAGCCCGGCATGTTCTCTTCATCACGGCGATAGGCGCAGATGACGTGAGTCGCGTTCTGGCGAATCGAGGTACGCACGCAGTCCATTGCGGTGTCGCCACCGCCAAGAACCACGACGCGTTTGCCTTCCATGCTGACGTACGGCTCGTCCGCCGTTTCACCAAAGCCCATGATCTGCTTGGTATTGGCGATCAGGAAGGGCAGCGCATCAAAGACGCCGCTGGCGTCTTCGTTTTCCAGACCGCCGCGCATTGACTTATAGGTACCAACGCCGAGGAATACCGCATCGTACTCTTTCAGCAGATCGTCGAGCTGTACATCGCGACCCACCTCGGTATTGAGTTTGAACTCAATGCCCATACCGGTAAAGATCTCGCGACGACGGGTCATCACCTCTTTTTCCAGCTTAAAGGCTGGAATACCAAAGGTCAGGAGGCCGCCGATCTCCGGATGGCGATCGAAGACTACCGCCTTCACGCCGTTACGGGTCAATACGTCGGCGCACGCCAGACCTGCCGGACCCGCGCCGATAATGGCGACGGTTTTGCCGGTTTGTTTCACGCCGCTAAGGTCAGGACGCCAGCCCATTTCGAACGCTTTATCGTTGATATAACGCTCAATGTTACCGATGGTTACCGCGCCGAACTCATCGTTCAGGGTGCAGGAACCTTCGCACAGGCGGTCCTGCGGGCAAACCCGTCCGCAGACTTCCGGTAGGGTATTGGTCTGATGCGACAGCTCAGCCGCTTCGAAAATACGTCCTTCATTAGCCAGCTTCAGCCAGTTCGGGATGTAGTTATGCACCGGGCATTTCCATTCGCAGTACGGGTTGCCGCAGGACAGGCAGCGATCTGCCTGTGCTTTAGCCTGGCCTTCTGAAAACGGCTCGTAAATTTCCACAAATTCAATTTTACGGATCTTCAGCGCTTTCTTAGGCGGATCAACTCGCTGTAAGTCGATAAATTGATAGACATTCTGACTCATCTTAACCCCTTACTGCGCCTGCACCCGCAGCTCAGCTGCGGAACGACTACGGTGACCCAACAGTGCTTTAACATCGCTGGACTTCGGTTTGACCAGCGCAAACTTCGCCGAGAAGGCCGGCCAGTTGGCCAGAATCTCTTCACCGCGCTGTGAACCGGTAAGCTGCACATGCTCGGTAATTAAACCGCGCAGGTGCTCTTCATGGATGGCCAGAGAGTCAACGTCCAGCACTTCTACCAGTTCAGAGTTCACGCGTTTACGGAAGTCGCCGTCTTCATCCAGTACGTAACCAAAGCCGCCGGTCATGCCTGCGCCGAAGTTGACGCCGGTTTTGCCCAGCACGCAGACGATGCCGCCGGTCATATATTCACAGCCGTTGTCGCCGATACCTTCGACGACAGTGATAGCCCCGGAGTTACGCACTGCGAAACGCTCGCCCGCACGACCCGCAGCATACAGACGACCGCCGGTCGCGCCGTACAGACAGGTGTTGCCGATAATGCTGGCTTCATGGCTACGGAAGGCCGAGCCTACCGGAGGACGAATGGCGATCAGGCCGCCGGCCATCCCTTTACCCACGTAGTCGTTCGCGTCGCCGGTCAGATGCAGCTCAACGCCGCCGGCATTCCACACGCCGAAGCTCTGACCTGCGGTACCGCTGAAGTGGGCGGTAATAGGATCCGCTGCCAGGCCCTGGTCACCGTGAGTCTGGGCTATATAGCCGGACAGCGAGGCTCCTACGGAACGGTCGGTATTACGGATATCGAACCAGAACGTTTTGCTCTGCTTGCCGTCAACAAATGGTTTTGCCTGCTGCAGCAGCTGCGCATTCAGGACGCCATTATCGAACGGCGGGTTGTTCTCCGTGCAGTACAGCGCTTTGCCCGGATGCGGCTCCGCGGTTTCCAGCAGCTTGCTCAGATCCAGCTTCTGCTGCTTGGCGGTAAAACCGTCCAGCTCTTTCAGCAGATCGGTACGGCCAATCAGATCCACCAGACGCTTCACGCCCAGCTGTGCCATCAGCTCGCGCGTTTCGCGGGCGATGAATTCAAAGTAATTGGTCACTTTAAACGGCAGACCGTGGTAGTGATTCTTACGCAGTTTGTCATCCTGGGTTGCTACGCCGGTTGCGCAGTTGTTCAGGTGACAAATACGCAGATATTTACAGCCCAGCGCCACCATTGGTCCGGTCCCGAAGCCGAAGCTCTCAGCGCCGAGGATAGCCGCTTTGATGATATCGAGGCCGGTTTTCAGCCCGCCGTCGACCTGTAGACGAATTTTATGGCGCAACCCGTTGGCAACCAGCGCCTGCTGGGTTTCTACCAGTCCAAGCTCCCATGGACATCCCGCGTACTTCACTGACGATAGCGGGCTGGCGCCGGTGCCGCCGTCGTAGCCGGCAATGGTGATTAAATCCGCGTAAGCTTTTGCTACGCCGGTGGCAATAGTCCCGACGCCCGGTTCAGAGACCAGCTTCACGGAGATCATCGCTTTCGGGTTGACCTGTTTCAGGTCGAAAATCAGCTGTGCCAGATCCTCGATCGAGTAGATATCGTGGTGCGGCGGTGGAGAAATTAACGTTACGCCAGGTACTGAATAGCGCAGTTTGGCGATATACGGAGTCACTTTATCGCCGGGTAACTGGCCGCCTTCGCCAGGCTTAGCGCCCTGGGCGACTTTAATCTGGATAACGTCGGCGTTGACCAGATAAGCCGGAGTCACGCCGAAGCGGCCGGAGGCGACCTGCTTAATGCGCGACACTTTATTGGTGCCGTAGCGCGCCGGGTCTTCGCCGCCTTCGCCGGAGTTGGAGTTGCCGCCGAGGCTGTTCATGGCTTCCGCCAGCGCTTCGTGCGCTTCCGGGCTCAGCGCGCCGATAGACATCGCCGCGGTATCGAAGCGTTTGAACAGTTCGCTCGCCGGTTCAACGTCGTCCAGGTTCACCGTGGTTCCGTCCGGGGTGACGGAAAGCAGGTCGCGCAGCGTTGCCGCCGGGCGCTCGTTAACCAGCTTCGCGTACTGCTGATAATCGCTGTACTCACCGCTTTGTACCGCTTGCTGCAGGGTGCGCACCACGTCCGGGTTGTAGGCGTGATATTCGCCACCGTGAACGTATTTCAGCAGACCGCCCTGATCCAGCGGTTTACGCGCCAGCCAGGCACGTTTCGACAGATTCAGCAGATCCTGCTGGAAATCATCGAAGCTCGCGCCGCCGATACGGCTGACAACGCCCTGGAAGCACAGATCGGAGACTTCGCGATGCAGGCCGACCGCTTCAAACAGCTTCGAGCAGCGATAGGATGCAATGGTCGAAATCCCCATCTTCGACATGATCTTATACAGACCTTTGTTGATGCCGTTACGATAGTTCAGCATCACTGCGCGGTACTCTTTGTCGATGGCTTTGTTATCGACCAGCTTCGCCAGGGTTTCATAGGCGAGGTACGGATAGATAGCCGTCGCGCCGAAGCCGAGCAGCACGGCAAAGTGGTGTGGATCGCGGGCGCTGGCGGTTTCGACAATAATGTTGGCATCGCAGCGCAGGCTCTTATCGACCAGGCGGGTCTGGATCGCGCCTACCGCCATCGGTGCCGGTACCGGCAGACGATTTTTAGCGATGTTACGGTCTGAGAGCACCAGCAGAACGGTACCGTTACGCACCATCTGCTCGGCTTTATCGCACAGCGCCTTCACGGTTTCAGCCAGCGTGGTTTCGGCGGCATCAAAAGTGATATCCAGGACGTCGGCGCGATAGTGCTCCTCTTCCATGGTGGTCAACTGTTTAAAATCCGAGTACAGCAGAATCGGCGATTTGAAGCTCAGGCGATGCGCCTGGCCTTCCGCTTCACAGAAGACGTTCATTTCACGGCCAATGCTGGTGGCCAGCGACATAACGTGCGCTTCGCGCAGCGGATCGATCGGCGGGTTAGTGACCTGCGCGAACTGCTGGCGGAAGTAATCGTAAATGATACGCGGCTGGCTGGAGAGCACGGCAAATGGGGTATCATCGCCCATCGAGCCGACCGCTTCCTGGCCATTTTCACCCAGTACGCGCAGGACGGAATCCAGCTCTTCGGCACTGTAGTTGAACTGTTTCTGATAGCTGGCGAGGGTATCATCGTCCAGTTGGCGGCTACCGACCTCTTCGTCCGGCAGTTCTTCGAACGGCACCAGACGACGGACGTTTTTCGCCATCCACTCTTTATACGGGTGACGGCTTTTCAGATCGTTGTCGGTTTCCGCGGAGTGCAGAATACGCCCCTCGCGGGTATCGATAACCATCAGTTCGCCTGGACCGACGCGGCCTTTTTCAACGACTTCATCCGGCTGATAATCCCAGATACCCACCTCGGATGCGCAGGTGATGAGCTTATCTTTGGTGATCACATAGCGTGCCGGACGCAGGCCATTACGGTCGAGGTTACAGGCGGCGAAGCGACCATCGGACATCACGATGCCCGCCGGGCCGTCCCACGGTTCCATGTGCATGGAGTTAAAGTCAAAGAACGAGCGCAGCTCGGGATCCATATCCGGGTTATTTTGCCAGGCTGGCGGAACCAGCAGGCGCATTGCGCGAATGATGTCCATCCCGCCCGCCAGCAGCAGCTCCAGCATGTTATCCATAGAGCTGGAGTCAGAGCCGGTTTCGTTAACGAACGGCGCGGCGTCGTGGAGGTCAGGGATTAGCGGCGTCTGGAACTTATAGGTACGGGCGCGGGCCCACTGGCGGTTACCGGTAATGGTGTTGATTTCACCGTTGTGTGCCAGGTAACGGAACGGCTGAGCCAGCGGCCAGCGCGGCACGGTATTGGTGGAAAAGCGCTGGTGGAACAGACAGATGGCTGACTCCAGGCGCAGATCCGCGAGGTCCAGGTAGAAGCGCGGCAAATCCGCCGGCATACACAGACCTTTATAAATGTTGACCAGGTTCGACAGGCTGCAAACGTAAAAATCTTTATCTTCCTGCAGACGCTTTTCGATACGACGGCGCGCGATGAATAAGCGGCGCTCCATGTCGCGCGGGCGCCAGCCAGCCGGGGCGTTAACAAAGATTTGTTCTATACGGGGCAGCGAGGAGAGGGCGATTTCACCTAGTACGCCTTCATTGGTTGGCACATCGCGCCAGCCGACGATAGACAGCGTTTCGCGCTGAAGTTCTTCTTCGACGATGCGGCGCGCCGCGTTTGCCAGTTCAGGATCCTTATTAAGGAACAGCATCCCAACGGCGTAATTTTTGGCTAAACGCCAGCCGCGCTCTTCCGCAACAATTCGGAAGAAACGATCGGGTTTTTGTAGCAGCAAGCCACAACCGTCGCCGGTTTTTCCATCGGCAAGAATCGCGCCGCGGTGCTGCATTCGGGCCAGTGCGTGTATAGCGGTTCGCACTACCTTGTGGCTAGGTTCGCCTTCTATGTGGGCGATCAGGCCGAAACCACAGTTATCCCTCTCAAGGGATTTATCGTACAACATATCAGTGAACCTCCCCAGGCTCTACGGGACACCCTCCGATACCGATTGCGCACGGGCACAGAAAGAGCATGGCGACGGGGTTTACACCTCGCATTCGCCCTCTTTAAATCCTTTTCGCATCGGTACACAAGTTTGAGGACTTGCTGTTAAGAGGGAATCTCAATTACTGCATAAATATGATGAGCAGAGCGCTCATCCAGAAAGCTTCCAGCGGATTCCCAACTTATCGGGAATCCACACATACGTCAAATGGCAATCTTATTTATACAAAAATGTGCTATGCAACAGCTAATTAAATGATTTTTAAGAGAATAAATGCGTTTTAAATACTACTGAAACGCGCCAGGAGACAGAATCGAGTGTGATCTGTCTCACTGTATCGACGGCACGACATTATCTGTCTGTGCTGAATTGTTTTTTTATCACAGTTTTTTAAACTGCTTTTTATTTATTTTTTGGTGGCTAATACTGTTTTGTGCCAGGGTAAAGATAATTGCCAATCAGCGGCTATGTATAAGGAAAACTCATTACCCTGAACATGAATTAAATTGCAGTTATCTTGATTGTTTATGCAATGAGGTGAGCGGCCGCGTTGACGATTGATCCAGGTCATCGCCGTCGGTAGCTAAAAATGGCAGGCTTGGCCCCTTTCTTAAGGCCGGTCTATCAGATTATGCAGTTACAAAAATTAGTCAACATGTTTGGTGGGGATCTTGCGCGCCGATATGGAGAAAAGGTTCACAAACTGACGCTGCACGGTGGGTTTAGCTGTCCAAATCGCGATGGCACCATTGGTCGTGGCGGCTGTACCTTTTGTAATGTCGCTTCTTTTGCCGATGAAGAGCAGCAGCACCGTTCGATTGCTGAGCAGCTAGCCCATCAGGCGCAGCGGGTAAACCGGGCTAAGCGCTATTTGGCCTATTTCCAGGCCTATACCAGTACGTTTGCCGAAGTTCAGGTACTGCGCTCCATGTATCAGCAGGCAATCAGCCAGGCCAGCATCGTCGGGCTGTGCGTGGGCACCCGTCCGGACTGCGTCCCCGGAGCCGTATTGGACCTGCTGAGTGAGTATCGGGAGCAGGGCTACGAAGTATGGCTCGAGCTGGGTTTACAAACCGCGCATGATAAAACGCTGCACCGAATTAATCGCGGCCACGATTTTGCCTGCTATCAGCGAACCACCCGGCTGGCTCGCGAGCGCGGTCTGAAGGTGTGCAGCCATCTTATTGTCGGCCTGCCGGGCGAGGGACTGGGTGAATGCCTGGAGACCTTAGAGCAGGTAGTGGAGACCGGCGTAGACGGCATTAAGCTGCATCCACTTCATATTGTGAAGGGGAGCATTATGGCCAGGGCCTGGCAGGCAGGAAGGTTAAACGGTATTGCGCTGGACGACTATACGGTTACCGCAGGAGAGATGATCCGTCACACCCCTCCGGAAGTGATTTTTCACCGTATCTCCGCCAGCGCGCGCCGCCCAACGCTGCTGGCGCCGCTGTGGTGTGAGAACCGCTGGACCGGGATGGTTGAACTGGATAAATACCTCAATGAACACGGCGTTCAGGGGTCTGCTCTCGGTCGTCGCTGGATCTCTCCATAGCAGGCGGATAACGTCATCGCTACGGCGGATTTATTTTGCTTTATCCTGTGAAAAAAAGTGGTGTGACCAACGTCACTGTCGTTGATATAAATCTGGTTATTTTATCTTGTATGGTAGTAGGCTATGACCGTTAATAATATTGAATCAGGTGATTTCGTATGCAAATGACAATGCGTTGGTTTGGGCCGGAGGAAGACAAGGTCTCTCTGGAATATATCCGCCAGGTTCCCGGTGTTGAAGGCGTGGTGGGGGCGCTCTATGATGTCGCGGTTGGTGAGGTATGGCCGCTGGAAAAAATCCAGCGCCTGGTAAATCAGGTTCATGATGCCGGGCTAAAAATGGAAGTTATCGAAAGCGTCAATATTCATGACGATATTAAAATAGGGCTGCCTTCCCGCGATCGCTATATTGCCAACTATCAACAGACTATCCGTAATCTTGCCCGGTTTGGCGTAAAAGTGATTTGCTATAACTTCATGCCGGTTTTTGACTGGATGAAGACCGATATGAACTATGTTCTGCCGGATGGCTCCCGGACGATGGCTTTTGAAAAAAAGGACATTGATAAGAGCCTGGAAGAGGTGGTGAAAGAGGTTCTGGATAACTCAAATGGATTTGCGCTGCCGGGCTGGGAACCTGAGCGTCTGGCCAAAGTTCAGGAGCTGTTTGCGCAGTACAAAGATGTTGATGACAAGACGCTGCGGGAGAATCTGGTCTATTTTC
The DNA here is from genome assembly GCF_016516145.1 of Klebsiella sp. S69. Taxonomy (NCBI): domain Bacteria; kingdom Pseudomonadati; phylum Pseudomonadota; class Gammaproteobacteria; order Enterobacterales; family Enterobacteriaceae; genus Klebsiella; species Klebsiella sp. S69. Next base: position 21,787 of record NZ_JACVUU010000006.1, read on the forward strand.
TGAAGGCGGTTATCCCCGTCTGCGAAGAGGTCGGCGTGAAAATGGCTATTCATCCGGACGATCCGCCGTACTCTATTTTTGGCTTGCCGCGTATCGTGAAAAATCGCGACGATCTGGATTGGATCTGCCGGGCGGTAGATTCTGAGGCCAATGGCATCACGCTCTGCACCGGTTCAATCGCGGAAGATCCTGCCAATGACGTCTACTCGATTCTGGCCGAGTTTACACGGCGCAAGCGTATCCATTTTGCCCATGTGCGTAATATTAATCTTATTAAAGATAAAGACTTTTATGAATGCGCTCATCCGTCAGAATTCGGCTCTTTGGACATGTATAAAGTGATGCAGGCGCTTTATGACAATGGTTTTAGTGGCTATATACGCCCGGATCATGGACGTTTTATCTGGGGTGAAACAGGGCGGCCAGGTTATGGATTGTACGACCGTGCGCTGGGCGTGACCTACCTGAAGGGGCTGTGGGAAGCGCTCAGTAAACGCTAACGCTCGTTTTGTTCTCTTCTCTATTTCCGGCTGACGCCCGTTCAGCGTCAGCCGCGTAACTGCAATCCTTCCCGCATTTTTTGCACAACTTACAGCGTCTTGCTCAGAATTGAGTATTATTGTGCGAAGTTGTCGCGAAGGAATCCCTTATGAAGCAAATCCGTATGCTGGCGCAGTATTATGTTGACCTGATGATGAAGCTGGGTCTGGTGCGCTTTTCAATGCTGCTGGCCTTTGCGCTGGTGGTGCTGGCGATAGTTGTGCAGATGGCCGTTACGATGGTGCTGCATGGCCAGGTGGAAAGTATTGATGTGATCCGCTCCATCTTCTTTGGCCTGCTGATTACCCCGTGGGCGGTCTATTTCCTTTCGGTGGTGGTTGAGCAGTTGGAAGAGTCCCGGCAGCGCCTCTCGCGACTGGTAGAGAAACTGGAGGAGATGCGCGAGCGCGATCTCAAGCTGAATGTGCAGCTCAAGGACAATATCGCCCAGCTTAATCAGGAAATCGGCGAACGTGAAAAGGCGGAAGCGGAACGTGAAACGACGCTTGAGCAGCTCAAAATTGAGATGAAAGAGCGTGAAGAGGCGCAAATTCAGCTTGAGCAACAATCCTCTTTTCTGCGCTCCTTCCTTGATGCTTCTCCGGATCTGGTTTTCTATCGTAATGAAGATAAAGAGTTTTCCGGTTGTAACCGTGCGATGGAGCTTTTGACAGGCAAAAGTGAAAAGCAGCTTATCCATCTGAAGCCGCAGGATGTTTATACCGAAGAAGTGGCGGAAAAGGTGCTGGAAACGGATGAGAAAGTCTTCCGCCATAACGTCTCACTAACCTACGAACAGTGGCTGGATTATCCGGACGGGCGTAAGGCCTGCTTTGAAATCCGTAAGGTTCCTTATTACGACCGCGTAGGTAAGCGGCGCGGCCTGATGGGTTTTGGCCGCGATATCACGGAGCGTAAGCGCTATCAGGACGCTCTGGAGCGAGCCAGCCGAGATAAGACCACCTTTATCTCAACGATCAGCCACGAGCTGCGTACGCCGCTTAACGGCATTGTAGGGCTTAGCCGAATTCTGCTGGATACCGATTTGACCGGCGAACAGGAAAGATACCTGAAAACCATCCATGTCTCAGCGGTAACCCTTGGTAATATCTTCAATGATATTATTGAGATGGATAAGATGGAGCGGCGTAAAATTCAGCTGGACAACCAGCCGGTTGATTTTACCGGTTTCCTTGCGGACCTGGAAAACCTCTCCGGCCTGCAGGCGCAGCAGAAAGGTCTGCATTTTGTGCTGGAACCCACGCTTCCGCTGCCGCATAAAGTGATCACCGACGGAACGCGTTTACGCCAAATCTTGTGGAATCTTATTAGTAATGCCGTGAAATTTACTCCGCAAGGCGGGAATGTGAACGTCCGCGTGCGCTATGACGAGGGGAATATACTGCACTTCGAAGTGGAAGATTCTGGTATCGGCATCCCTGAAGCGGAGCAGGATAAGATTTTCGCCATGTATTACCAGGTTAAAGATAGCCAGGGCGGCAAGCCAGCGACGGGCACCGGTATCGGCCTTGCCGTATCACGTCGCCTGGCGCGAAATATGGGGGGGGATATCTGCGTTTCCAGCCTGCCGGGTAAAGGCGCGACATTTACCCTCACCGTACACGCTCCGGCCGTTGCGGAAGAGGTTGAAGATACGCTGGCGGAAGATGAAATGCCATTACCTGCGCTGAACGTGCTGCTGGTGGAAGATATTGAGCTAAACGTGATCGTTGCGCGATCGGTACTTGAGAAGCTTGGCAATAGCGTCGATGTGGCGATGACCGGTAAGGCTGCGCTGGAGATGTTCGTCCCCGGCGAATACGACCTGGTGCTGCTTGATATCCAACTGCCGGATATGACCGGCCTTGATATCTCTCGTCAGCTTAAACAGCGCTTTGCCGCCGACGAGCTTCCGCCGTTGGTTGCGCTTACCGCTAACGTACTGAAGAACAAGAATGAGTATCTGGAAGCGGGAATGGATGATGTCCTGAGTAAGCCGTTATCGGTTCCGGCATTAACCGCGATTATCAAAAAATTCTGGGATGCGCCGGAAGAAGAGGAGAATGAGATGCCATCTGTAGATAGCAGTAAATCGGCTTCAGTACTGGATATTCCGATGCTTGAGCAGTACATCGAACTGGTAGGGCCGAAGCTTATTTATGACGGTCTGGCCGTCTTTGAAAGAATGATGCCGGGCTATATGGCGGTTCTGGAGTCTAATTTAACCGCTCGCGACCAGAAAGGAATTGTTGAAGAGGGGCACAAGATTAAAGGGGCTGCGGGCTCGATCGGTTTGCGCCATATTCAACAGTTAGGTCAGCAGATCCAGACGCCGGATTTACCCGCATGGGCGGATAACGTTGGCGAATGGGTTGAAGAGATGAAATCCGAATGGCAAAGCGATGTCGCGGTACTGAAAGCGTGGGTCGCGGCGGCAGATAAAAAATGACCCCGGATAAACCGGGGTGCGCGAATACTGCGCCAACACCAGGGAACTGGACGTTGCGCCAGAATCATTTAAGTGATTTTTTTACACGGCGCAACCTGAGGATTTGGCTTACTCGCTCATTAAGATAGCAAACCTTAAATATTTTGTTACGTGAAACAGTAAAATATGTGAAGCATAGCGAGTAAATCAAAATTTTTGACTGCTTTCATAAACTTGTACTAAGGGGCTGATGTGATGAAGAAAATTGGTGTCGTGCTGAGCGGATGCGGCGTTTATGACGGAAGTGAAATCCATGAAGCTGTCATTACCCTGCTGGCAATTGCCCGCAGCGGGGCTCAGGCCGTTTGCTATGCGCCGGATAAAGTACAAACCGATGTTATCAATCATCTGACCGGCGAAGCGCAGGCGGAAAGCCGTAATGTGCTGGTGGAAGCGGCGCGTATCGCGCGCGGAGAGATTCAGCCTTTGGCCAATGCCCGAGCGGATGAGCTGGACGCGCTGATTGTGCCCGGCGGTTTTGGCGCGGCAAAGAATCTCAGTAGCTTTGCCTCGCGGGGGAGCGAATGTGAAGTGGATAGCGATCTTAAAACGTTGGCTCTGGCGATGCATCAAGCCGGTAAGCCGCTGGGCTTTATCTGCATCGCTCCGGCGCTGTTGCCGAAAATTTTCGCTATTCCGCTACGCGTGACCATCGGAACCGATCTCGATACCGCCGATGCGGTAGAGGAAATGGGCGCTGAGCACGTGCCTTGCCCGGTGGATGATATTGTGGTTGATGAAGATAACAAAGTGGTGACGACTCCGGCGTACATGCTGGCGCAGAACATCGCGGAGGCGGCGAACGGAATTGAAAAACTGGTCGCTCGCGTCCTGGTGCTGGCCGCATGACCCTCCGCTTTTCGCCGCTGCGGATGATGAAGCGTTTTGTTCTGAGGCTGCTGTTGGCTTGCGTGGTGCTTTGGGGCGGCGGAATTGCGCTGTTTAGTATCGTGCCCGTCCCTTTTTCGGCAGTGATGCTGGAGCGGCAGGTCAGCGCCTGGCTTTCCGGGAATTTTCATTATGTCGCCCATTCCGTTTGGGTGGGGATGGATGAAGTCTCGCCGTGGATGGGGCTTGCCGTTATTGCTGCAGAAGATCAGAAATTCCCGGAGCACTGGGGGTTTGATGTTTCGGCCATTGAGAAGGCGCTGGCGCATAACGAGCGCAATGACAGCCGGATCCGCGGAGCGTCAACGCTGTCGCAGCAAACGGCAAAAAACCTGTTCCTGTGGGATGGCCGCAGCTGGCTGAGAAAAGGGCTGGAGGCGGGGCTGACCGTCGGCATCGAGACGGTCTGGAGCAAAAAACGGATCCTCACCGTTTACCTCAATATTGCTGAGTTTGGCGACGGAACGTTTGGCGTAGAAGCCGCATCGCAGCGCTATTTTCACAAACCTGCCAGTAGACTGACGGCTGCAGAAGCCGCGCTTTTAGCTGCGGTTTTGCCCAATCCCATTCGCTTTCGCGCCGATGCGCCGTCGGGTTATGTTCACAGCCGTCAGGCGTGGATCCTGCGCCAGATGAGGCAGTTGGGTGGGGAAGGTTTTATGCGGGCGAATAAGCTACATCAATAAACTTGCTATCAGATCTCCCCGGTCAGCACCGCTGCAGCCGGGGAATACCTCTAGTCTTCATCAAACCCGGCGTTGAATAGCGCGATAACGGCGGCCAGCGCTTCAACCTCCTGCGGGCCGTTAGCTTCAATCTCAATCTGACGGCCTTTAGCCGAGTCGAGCATCAGCAAGGCAATCACGCTATTCGCTTCAGCTTCAGTACCTTCATCATTGCGCAGCAGGACTTCAGCATCATAGTTCTGCATTAATTCAAACAGCTTCATCGCCGGGCGAGCGTGCATGCCCAGCTTATTGGTGATTTCAACGGTTTGCTTAACGGTCATGATTTGCGTTTTTCCAGCGTCCGATGACGGGACTGCACGTTCTTACCGCGTGAGCGGAAGTAGTCAGCCAGCTGTTCGGCGATATAAACCGAACGGTGTTTACCACCGGTACAACCAATAGCTACCGTCAGATAGCTGCGGTTATTGGTCTCCAGCATAGGTAACCATAGCTCAAGATAGCTGCGGGTCTGGTAAATGAAATTATGAACTTCCGTGTGCCGGTCGAGGAAAGCGGCCACGGGTTTATCAAGGCCGGTCATCGGGCGCAGCTTCGGATCCCAGTGCGGGTTCGGCAGAAAGCGCACGTCAAAAACGTAGTCGGCATCGATAGGGATGCCGTGCTTAAAGCCAAAGGATTCAAATACCATCGTCAGTTCGCGTTCGCGTTTGCCCAGCAAACGCGTGCGCAACATTTCTGCCAGCTCATGCACCGACATTTCAGAAGTATCGACGATCAGGTCGGCGCGGGAGCGCAGAGGTTCCAGCAGATCGCTCTCTTCATCAATGGCGCTTTCCAGCGACAGGTTTTTGCTCGATAGAGGATGTAAACGACGGGTGTCGCTATAGCGGCGAATCAGGGTGTTACGATCGGCATCAAGGAACAGCAGCTGAGGTGAAAACTCTGCGGGCAGATTTTTCATCGCCTGCTCGAAGATTTCCGGCGATTCGGGCATGTTTCGCACGTCAATACTGACGGCCGCCGAGATGTTTCTGTCGGCGAGCGAACGCGCCAGCTCTGGCAACAGCACAACCGGCAGGTTATCGACGCAGTAAAAACCCATATCTTCCAGCGCTCGCAGGGCGACGGATTTCCCCGACCCTGAACGGCCGCTGACGATCATCAGTACCATGTACCGTTTCTCCTCAGTACGAAAAAGAGTAAGGTGCGACTTCCGTTATGCCTCATTGTTGCTTCCCGCTTCAGTGATGATTTCATAGAGCTCTTCATCACTTTGTGCAGCGCGCAGACGGCGGCAAATAGTTTTATCTGCCAGGCGCTTCGCCACCAGCGAGAGCGTATGCAGATGCGTTTTAGTTTGATCGGCCGGGACGAGAAGGGCAAACAGCAGATCGACAGGTTGATTGTCGATAGCATCAAAGGCAATTGGGGTTTCCAGTTGAACAAAAACGCCCACGGCCCGCAGCGTATCCTCTTCGAGTTTACCGTGGGGGATCGCAATGCCGTTACCAATCCCGGTACTGCCCATTTTCTCACGGGTGAGAATCGCCTCGAACACCACCTGGGGCGCTAAGCCTAACTGCTTTGCCGCCAGCTCGCTGATGATTTCCAGCGCGCGCTTTTTGCTCTGGCAGTGAACCTGGCTACGGGTACATTCCTGGTTAAGGACATTGCTCAGTTGTAGAGCCGAATCGTTATTTATCATAATTTCACCTGAGCTCACCCTGGCCAACCGCCTGCAGGCGGTTGGCGTAGGCTATTGCCCGGACAATTAGTGTTGTTTCAGTTTATCTTTATGTTTTGTTAACTGTCTTGCCAGCTTATCGATAAGGCCATCGATAGCAGCATACATATCCTGCCCTTCCGCACTGGCATGGATTTCGCCACCGTTGACATGCAGATTGGCGTCCGCAATTTGCGTCACCTTCTCCACTTTTAACACAATATAGACCTGATTGATCCTGTCGAAAAACTGCTCCAGTTTGCTGAACTTCGCCGTCACGAAATCGCGCATGGCGGGAGTTATTTCGACGTTGTGTCCTGTAATGTTGAGCTGCATAGTGTCTTCCTTATCGGTTGGGTCAAACCAGCTGCTTGCGCTGATTCGACGGCGGGATGGATAAAGACTCTCGGTACTTAGCAACGGTTCGCCGCGCCACCATAATACCTTGATCGGACAGCATGGTGGTGAGCTTACTGTCACTCAATGGTTTCGCGGGGTTTTCCGCGGCGATTAATTTCTTCACCAGCGCGCGAATGGCCGTCGACGATGCTTCGCCGCCGCCTTCGGTGTTCACATGGCTGGAGAAGAAATACTTCAGCTCAAAAATACCGCGTGGACTGTGCAGGTATTTTTGCGTGGTAACGCGTGAAATAGTGGATTCATGCATTTCGACGGCCTGAGCGATATCCGCCAGCACCATCGGCTTCATAAACTCTTCACCTTGTTCAAAAAAGGCCTGCTGCTGTTCGACGATGCAGCGGCTGACGCGCAGCAGGGTGTCGTTGCGGCTCTCCAGGCTCTTGATAAGCCAGCGGGCTTCCTGGAGATTGCTGCGGATAAACTGGCCGTCAGCATCATTCCGCGCGCTGTTGCCCATTGCCGCATAGTGCTGATTGATCTTCAGGCGGGGAAGGCTATCTGAATTGAGTTCGACAACCCAACGATCGTGAACCTTACGCACCAGCACGTCAGGGATGACATATTCCGGCTCGCCAGTTTGAATCGACTGGCCCGGGCGCGGATCCAGCGATTGGATCAGATTCACCGCTTCCTTTAACACCTCTTCTTTCAGGCGGGTAACGCGCATCAGAGTACGGAAGTCATGGTTGGCCAGCAGATCGAGATGATCGCTGATGATCAGGCGAGCTTCATCAATCCACGGCGTCTCTTTGGCAAACTGTGAAAGCTGAACCAGCAGGCAATCGCGCAAGTCTTTCGCCGCCACGCCGACGGGGTCGAAACGCTGGATGCGCTTGAGCACCGCTTCAACTTCTTCAAGTCCGATTTCATCATCGCCAATACTTTCAACGATCTCTTCGACAGGAATAGTCAGGTACCCCGTGTCATCAACGGCATCGACGATTGAGGTCGCAATGGCGCGATCGGTATCGGTAAATGGCGTGAGTTCAACCTGCCACATCAGGTAATCCTGCAGGCTTTGCGTGGTCTCGCCCTGATAGACGGGCAGTTCATCATCCTGATAATCGACGCCGTTGCCTGAGGGCGTTCCCGCGGTATAGATCTCATCCCAGCTGGCATCAAGCGGCAGCTCGTCGGGCATCTCTTTCTGCTCAAGGGCATCGACGGTATCCAGAGATTCGCGATCCTCGGCCTCTTTGGTTTCTACCTCATCGTGAAGATCGGTTTGCTCCAGCAACGGGTTGCTGTCCAGCGCCTGCTGGAGTTCTTGCTGGAGTTCTAACGTAGACAACTGCAGTAAACGAATCGCCTGCTGCAGCTGTGGCGTCATGGCAAGCTGTTGGCTTAGCCTTAATTGCAAACCTTGCTTCATATTCAGGGCCAATATCTCCGGCTAAAACGTCTGGAACCTCTACCCTATCAGAGTCTGAAGTCTTCCCCAAGATACACGCGCTTAACCTGCTCGTCTTCAAGGATTTGCTGTGGCGTACCGTGAGCAATCAGGTGGCCCTGGCTGACGATATAAGCGCGTTCGCAAACGGCCAGCGTTTCCCTGACGTTATGGTCGGTAATCAACACGCCGAGGCCGCTGTCGCGCAGGTGTTCAATAATACGTTTGATGTCGATAACGGAAATGGGGTCAACGCCGGCGAAGGGTTCATCAAGCAGGATGAATTTCGGATTAGCGGCCAGCGCGCGGGCGATTTCAACGCGGCGGCGTTCACCACCGGAGAGCGCCTGACCGAGACTGTCGCGCAGGTGCTCAATGTGAAACTCTTCCATGAGCTCTTTCGCGCGATCTTCACGCTGTTCGGTGCTCAGGTCGTCGCGAATCTGCAATACCGCCATCAGGTTATCGTATACGCTCAGGCGGCGAAAAATAGAGGCTTCCTGAGGGAGATAGCCGATTCCGCGACGCGCGCGCGCGTGCAGCGGCAGCAGGCTAATATCTTCGTCATCGATGATAATATTCCCTGCGTCGCGCGGTACGATGCCAACGACCATATAGAAGGTGGTCGTTTTACCGGCGCCGTTTGGGCCGAGCAGGCCTACAATTTCGCCCGAGTTCACGGTCAGACTGACATCTTCCACGACGCGGCGGCCTTTATAGGCTTTAGCAAGGTTCTTTGCAGTTAATGTTGCCATAACGAATTACTTACCTTTCTTTGACTGATCGCCACTTTTGTCCTGCAGCTGCGAAGGAACCAGAACCGTGGTCACGCGCCCGCCTTTATTGCTGAAAGCCTGCATTTTTTGTTCTTTCACCAGGTAAGTGATTTTGTCACCCTGGATATTGCTATCGACCTGCTCCAGATGCGCATTGCCGGTCAGGACGACAAAGTCATTTTGCAGTTCATAATGCATTTTCGACGCGCGGCCTTTCACCGGCTTGCCGTTGTCCTGCATCTGGTAGAAGGTGGCAGGGTTACCGTAGCCATCGATAACCTCTTTACCTTTTTCGCCGCCAGGACGGGTCACAACGACTTTGTCGGCATTGATTTTGATGGTTCCCTGAGTGACGACAACATTCCCCGTAAAGGTCACGACGTTGCCCTGCATATCCAGCGACTGCTGATCGGATTCAATGTGAATCGGCTGATCGGTATCACCCGTCTTTGCCTGAGCCGACAGGCTGGCCGCCAGTAAGGCGCTGGCGAGCGCAATCTTAAGGCTGAGTTTGTTTGTTCTGAATTTCATATGAGGTTCTAACCTTTTCAATCAGCTCGGCATTTTTGCTGCGCAGGTTCCCGCGCATTTTCAGGCCGCTGGAATTAAATGTTGTTCCGTACAACGTCACCATGTCATCGGAGGTAACATCCTGCGTCACCAGGTTTATCTGGGCGTTATCCGTCGTAATTTTGCGCAGTTGAGAGTCAGCCGACAGCGCATCGACTTCAACGTGCCCGTAAAGATACAGCATGCGATCATTGGTCAACTTAGCTTTATCCGCTTTGATAGACCAGGTTGGTGCTTTATTCGTATCAAAGGTGGTCATCACCGGTTTGGCAAACCACGACAGCTGCTGCGCGGAGAAGTACTCCACGTGTTCAGCGATGAGCCGGTAGTTAAGCGCCCCCTCGGGACTATACACGACGGTATCGGTATGTTCGCTGGTATACGTTGGGTCATCAGGATTGATCGCTTGCTGGGTCGTATCGTCCGTACTCGCCAGGTTCAGGCCGATCAGAATCAGCGCGACCAGCGACAGTAAAATGATAACCCAACGTCTGGTTTTACTCATATAGATTGCCCTTTGGCCTCATCCAGCTTGCCCTGCGCCAATAGTAGCAAATCGCATACTTCCCGTACCGCTCCGCGACCGCCGTTAATACGCGTGACGTAATCCGCGCGCGGGAGCAGCAACGGATGCGCATCGGCTACCGCTACACTTAAACCCACTTTAGCCATCACCGGCCAGTCAATCAGATCGTCGCCAATGTAGGCGACTTCATCAGCATCAACGGCCAGCTTATTCAATAGTTCATGGAACGCCAGCAGCTTATCGGACTGTCCCTGGTACAGATGCCTGATGCCCAGCGTTTGGCAGCGATCTTCCACCAGTTTAGCTTTTCGCCCGGTAATTATCGCCACTTCAATATCTGAAGTCAGGGCGCAGCGGATGCCGTAGCCATCGCGCACGTTAAACGCTTTCAGCTCTTCACCGTTATTGCCCATGTAGATAAGGCCGTCGGACAGAACGCCGTCCACATCAAGTATGAGTAAACGGATTTTTGCCGCCCGGTCAATAAAGTCCTGGCTCACTGGCCCATAGCAGGTCGCGATCAGGGCATCAGCATTATTCATTATTTTTTCCTTACTTACACTACGCCCGCGCGCAGGAGATCGTGCATATGTATCACACCTACCAGGCGGTCGCCATCGGCAACCAGCACGCAGGTGATATGACGGGACTGCATCAGGTTGAGCGCATCGACGGCCAGAGTGCCGGGACGGATACGGATACCGCCTCGCGTCATCACCTCGGCAATGCTGGCGTTACGCATATCAATACCGGTATCAAATACGCGGCGCAGATCGCCATCGGTGAAGATGCCGATGATATTCATCTCATCATCGCAAATGGCAGTCATGCCTAAATTTTTGCGCGTGATTTCCAGCAGCGCATCGCGCAGCGTAGCCTCCAGGCTCACGTGCGGAATTTCATCACCGGTGTGCATGATATCATTGACCCGCAGCAGTAGCTTACGGCCCAGCGCGCCGCCGGGATGCGATAGCGCAAAATCCTCTGCGGTAAAACCGCGGGCTTCCAGCAGCGCTACGGCAAGCGCATCGCCCATGACCAGCGCGGCGGTGGTGCTGGATGTCGGAGCCAGCCCTAACGGGCAAGCCTCTTTGGGCACCTTTACGCACAGATGAATATCCGCCGCGCGCGCCATGCTGCTGTCCGGTCGGCTGGTGATACAAATCAGCGACACCTGCTGGCGCTTAAGCACCGGGATCAGGGCGAGGATTTCGTTTGATTCTCCGGAGTTGGACAGCGCAATCACCACATCGCAGGGGGTGACCATACCCAAATCGCCGTGCGCGGCCTCTCCGGGGTGAACGAAGAAAGATGAAGTACCAGTGCTGGCAAACGTCGCCGCCATTTTTCGCCCGATATGGCCGGATTTGCCCATCCCCATCACCACAACTTTACCGTTACAGCGGAAGATGGTCTCACAGGCACGGGTAAAATCTTCATTAATATATTGATCGAGCTGGGCCAGACCTTCACGTTCAATTTCCAGAACCTCACGGCCTGCCCGTTGAAAGTCAAAATCCGCTGGCAAATCTGTTTGCGACATAATGTTATCCCGAATCATTCAACGAAGAGCGGCGCTGTCCAGTACAGCATCGCTAACCAAAGCATAAAACCGCCAACCAGCAGGGCGCCGGCAAGGCGACCTGGCTGCTGCTTACGGCGCCAGCACAGCGCAGCGAAGATCAGGCTGACCAGCAGCATAACGCCATAGTCGCGGGTAAAGGCCTCGGCGGCAAAGGTACCCGGCGCAATCAGCGCGGGGAGCCCGAGGACCAGTACAATATTCAGAATATTAGCGCCAATGATATTGCCGATGGCGATATCGTTCTCGCCTTTGCGCGCTCCGGCAATGGCGGTAGCCAGCTCGGGCAGGCTGGTGCCTATCGCGACGACCGTTAAGCCGACGGTCAGTTCGCTGATGGCAAAAAAGTTCGCCAGAACCGTGGCGTTATCAACGACCATTCGCGTGGCCATCGGCATCACTATCATCGCAACGCCCAACCAGAGCAGCGCGACGGGAAGCGAACCCTCCCGCGGCAGCTCCGCCAGCTGTTCGCGGGTCAGGCTGTCGTTCCCCTGACGCTCTGCCAGGCGGGCGATTTTAATGGTAAACAGCAGCCATAATATGGCCAGCGCCAGCAAAAAAAGGCCGTCTATCCGCGTGAGCTGCCCGTCGTACAGTACGAATCCCGCCAGTAAACTGACCAGCAACATTAACGGCAATTCGCGGCGCAGGATATCAGAATGCACGGTAAAAGGTTGAAACAGAGCCGTGAGGCCGAGGATCAGCAGGATGTTGGTGATATTCGATCCGAGAGCCGTTCCGATCGCCAAATCGGTTTGCCCATGCAGAGAAGCGGCGGCGGAAACGATCGTTTCCGGTAAGCTGGTTCCGATGCTTACCACCGTCATGCCAATAATCAGGGGAGGGATCCCCAGCATACGGCAGAGTATTGAAGCGGCGTAGACCAGACGATCGGCGCTGTAGACAACCAGCAATAAACCAATAATTAACAGAGCCGTCGCTAAGAGCATCTAAAGTCCTTTATTCAGGTATAATCGTCGCCTCGCTGGCCGTCCGTAGGCAGCGTAACGAATTCTTAATTTTGACTTTATGTGTGCCAAAAGTAAAACAAATGCCAGCTTTCGCTAACCTGGGCAGGTAAGATTCTGTAAAAATGTTGGGTTTGTGGTGAAAGAAAGCGCCATGCTTAGCCCGAAGGGTGTCTAGTAAGGATGATTTTATGAGCCAGAGTTTGGCGAATCTAGTCGAAGTGCGCGGTATTCGCTTCTCGCGGGGCGATCGCGTGATCTTCGATGATATCTCGCTATCGGTACCCCGCGGAAAGATCACCGCGATTATGGGGCCATCAGGGATCGGCAAAACCACCCTGTTACGCCTGATCGGCGGCCAGATCCCGCCGGACAAGGGCGAGATCCTGTTTGATGGTGAAAACGTACCGCAGATGTCGCGCTCGCGCCTGTACACCGTGCGCAAGCGTATGAGCATGCTGTTTCAATCCGGCGCGCTGTTCACCGACATGAACGTGTTTGATAACGTCGCCTATCCGCTGCGCGAGCATACTCGTCTGCCGGAAGCGCTGCTGCACAGCACGGTAATGATGAAGCTGGAAGCCGTCGGCCTTCGCGGAGCCGCTAAGCTGATGCCTTCCGAACTTTCGGGGGGGATGGCGCGCCGTGCTGCGCTGGCGAGGGCGATTGCGCTGGAACCTGATCTCATCATGTTCGATGAGCCCTTTGTCGGACAGGACCCCATTACGATGGGGGTACTGGTGAAATTGATTTCTGAACTCAACAGCACCCTGGGTGTCACCTGTATCGTAGTTTCGCATGATGTGCCGGAAGTGCTCAGCATTGCGGACTTTGCGTATATTGTGGCGGACAAAAAAGTCGTGGCGCATGGGAGCGCGCAGTCGCTGCGTGAAAATGCCGATCCTCGCGTTCGTCAGTTCATTGATGGTATCGCTGACGGCCCGGTGCCGTTCCGCTATCCGGCGGGTGATTATCATCATGATTTATTGGGCAAAGGGAGTTAAGCGACTCATGTTGTTAAATGCGCTAGCCGCGCTCGGACATCGCGGTATTAAAACTATCGCGACGTTCGGGCGTGCTGGATTGATGCTCTTCAACGCAGTTGTGGGCAAGCCTGAGTTTCGCAAGCATGCGCCGCTGCTGGTACGCCAGCTGTATAACGTTGGCGTGCTGTCGATGCTGATCATTATTGTATCGGGGTTGTTCATCGGTATGGTGCTGGGTCTGCAGGGCTATCTGGTGTTAACCACCTATAGCGCTGAAACCAGCCTCGGCATGCTGGTGGCGCTGTCGCTGCTGCGTGAACTGGGGCCGGTTGTTGCCGCGCTGCTGTTTGCCGGACGTGCCGGTTCGGCATTGACGGCCGAAATTGGTCTGATGCGCGCCACTGAACAGCTCTCCAGTATGGAGATGATGGCGGTCGACCCGCTTCGCCGCGTGATTTCACCGCGTTTCTGGGCTGGGGTGATTTCACTGCCGTTGCTAACCATTATTTTTGTGGCGGTCGGTGTATGGGGCGGTTCGCTGGTTGGGGTTAACTGGAAGGGCATTGATGCCGGCTTCTTCTGGACAGCGATGCAAAATGCCGTCGACTGGCGGATGGATCTGGTCAACTGCCTGATTAAGAGTCTGGTTTTCGCCATTACGGTAACATGGATCGCGTTATTTAACGGTTATGACGCTATCCCCACTTCCGCCGGGATTAGCCGGGCGACGACGCGTACGGTAGTACATGCGTCGCTGGCGGTTCTGGGGCTGGATTTTGTGCTGACTGCGCTGATGTTTGGGAATTGAGTTCATGCAAACGAGAAAAAATGAAATCTGGGTTGGGGTATTCTTACTGGTTGCGCTGCTGGCGGCGCTGTTTGTCTGCCTGAAGGCGGCAAACGTGACCTCTATACGTACTGAACCGACCTACCGGCTCTATGCCACTTTTGACAATATCGGCGGTCTGAAAGCGCGCTCACCGGTGCGAATTGGCGGCGTGGTCGTAGGACGCGTGGCGGATATCACCCTCGATCCTAAAACCTACCTGCCTCGCGTGGCTCTCGATATTGATGAGCGCTATAACCATATCCCCGATACCAGCTCGCTGGCGATCAGAACTTCCGGTCTGCTGGGCGAACAGTACCTGGCGATGAACATCGGGTTTGAAGACCCTGAGCTGGGAACGGCTATCCTTAAAGATGGCGGCACCATTCAGGACACCAAATCCGCCATGGTGCTGGAAGATTTGATAGGCCAGTTCCTCTACAACAGTAAAGGTAGTGACAATAAGAATTCTGGCGATGAACAGGCTGCTGGAGAGAGTCATACTGACGCTACGCCGCCTGCCGGCACGACGCATTAATTTCAGGAGAGAGAAGACATGTTTAAACGCTTACTAATGGTCGCCATGCTGGTGATTGCCCCATTGACTGCGGCTACCGCCGCGGACCAGTCCAATCCGTATAAGCTGATGAACGAAGCGGCGCAGAAAACCTTCGACCGCCTGAAAAACGAGCAGCCGAAGATTCAGGCTAACCCGAACTACCTGCGCGAAATCGTCGATCAGGAATTGCTGCCGTACGTTCAGGTAAAATACGCCGGTGCGCTGGTGCTGGGGCGTTATTACAAAGAAGCGACCCCGGCGCAGCGTGAAGCCTATTTTGCCGCCTTCCGTGAATATCTGAAGCAGGCCTACGGCCAGGCGCTGGCGATGTACCACGGTCAGACCTACCAGATAGCGCCGGAGCAGCCTCTGGGCGATGCGACTATTATCCCTATCCGCGTCACGATCCTTGACCCGAATGGTCGTCCGCCGGTGCGCCTGGATTTCCAGTGGCGTAAAAATACCCAGACCGGCAACTGGCAGGCGTACGACATGATTGCGGAAGGGGTGAGCATGATCACCACTAAACAAAATGAGTGGAGCGACCTGCTGCGCACCAAAGGCGTTGATGGTCTGACGGCGCAGCTGAAGGCAAGCTCCGCGCAGCCGATTACCCTGGAACAGAAAAAATAATGACCGGGCAGCTGAGCTGGGCTCGCGATGGTGAGACGCTGGCGCTGCGCGGAGAGCTGGATCAGGATCTCCTGGTCCCGCTGTGGGATGCACGCGCTCAGGCGACGGATGGCGTGTCGGCAATTGACCTGAGCGCAGTATCCCGCGTGGACACCGCCGGACTGGCGCTATTGGTGCATTTTATCGCGCTGATTCGTCGGCAGGGTCGGGAAGCGAAATTGATCGGTAAGAGTGAAAATCTGCAAACCCTGGTCAGGTTATATAACCTTCCTGCTGATATGATCCCATAAATTTTTCAGTGCCTTACTGCTGAAGCTATTCTGAAAGCCCCATCAAACTTTTCGATGGGGCTTTTTGCTTGTTTAAGACAGCGCCACTTTCCTCTAAGATGTTGGGCTGTTTTCACTATCAGATAAATGTAGCCCATGGAAAATCATGAAATTCAGACCGTGCTGATGAACGCACTCTCCCTTCAGGAAGTCCACGTCTCTGGCGATGGCAGCCACTTTCAGGTTATTGCTGTGGGTGAGATGTTCGACGGCATGAGCCGGGTTAAGAAGCAACAGGCTATCTACGCCCCGCTGATGGAATATATTGCCGATAACCGCATCCATGCTCTGTCGATTAAAGCGTTTACTCCGCAGGAGTGGGCGCGAGACCGCAAACTTAATGGCTTATAAGCTGTGGGGATGTTCCCCGCAGCGTATGTGAATTCTTAACAGAGAACAGAATCAATGGATAAATTCCGTGTTCAGGGGCCAACTCGCCTTCAGGGCGAGGTCACCATTTCCGGCGCGAAAAACGCCGCCCTGCCAATCCTCTTTTCCGCGCTATTAGCCGAAGAGCCGATTGAGATCCAAAACGTACCGAAGCTGAAAGACATCGATACCACCATGAAACTGCTGAGCCAGCTGGGCGCGAACGTTAAGCGCAACGGCTCCGTCTGGATTGATGCCGGCCCGGTCGACGTTTTCTGTGCTCCGTATGATCTCGTTAAAACTATGCGCGCGTCTATTTGGGCGCTGGGGCCGCTGGTGGCCCGCTTTGGTCAGGGTCAGGTTTCACTGCCTGGCGGCTGCGCTATCGGCGCGCGCCCCGTTGATTTACACATTACCGGCCTTGAGCAGCTGGGCGCGGAAATCAAACTGGAAGAAGGGTATGTTAAGGCGTCGGTCAACGGCCGTCTGAAAGGCGCGCATATCGTGATGGACAAGGTCAGCGTTGGCGCAACCGTGACCATCATGAGCGCAGCGACGCTGGCGGAAGGCACGACCGTTATCGAAAACGCCGCGCGTGAGCCGGAAATCGTTGATACCGCAAACTTCCTTAATACGCTGGGCGCGAAAATCAAAGGTCAGGGTACCGATCGTATCACCATCGAAGGCGTAGCGCGCCTCGGTGGCGGCGTGTACCGCGTTCTGCCGGATCGTATTGAAACCGGGACGTTCCTGGTGGCAGCGGCGATTTCTGGCGGTAAGATTCTGTGCCGCAATGCTCAGCCCGATACCCTGGATGCGGTTCTGGCGAAGCTACGTGATGCCGGCGCGGATATCGAAACGGGTGAGGACTGGATTAGCCTCGACATGCATGGCAACCGGCCGAAGGCTGTCAACGTGCGTACTGCCCCGCACCCGGGCTTCCCGACCGACATGCAGGCCCAGTTCACATTACTGAATCTGGTTGCTGAGGGAACAGGGGTGATCACCGAGACGATCTTCGAAAACCGTTTTATGCATATTCCGGAACTGATCCGTATGGGTGCGCATGCGGAAATCGAAAGCAACACGGCGATTTGCCACGGCGTGCAGCAGCTTTCTGGCGCTCAGGTAATGGCGACGGATCTGCGCGCGTCAGCCAGCCTGGTACTGGCGGGCTGTATCGCGGAAGGTACGACGATTGTCGATCGTATTTACCACATTGACCGCGGCTACGAGCGTATCGAAGACAAACTGCAGGCGCTGGGCGCGAATATCGAACGCGTCAAAGGCGAATAAGCCTGTAGCAGCAGCCCTCTGACGTTGGTCCGGGGGCTGTTTTCTGCAACCTCGCTTTACTTGTTATTCTTCCTCTGACGCATCATCTGCGTTCTGTCGATAAACTGATGGGTATGGGGATCGTGATAGCGCGATGGCCATATCACCCACGGATCGGTTTCCAGCGCATTCGCAATAATCAGCTCGCCTTTGGGCCAGGGACGAGTCAACGCGTTGGCAAGCGTTGAAGAACTTAAACCATTACGCCGCGATTCAGCTGCCAGCGACGTCCCTTTTTTGCGTAATCCGGCAATAATATCCGCCGGATGCCAGTCGATGAACTTATCCATAAATTCTCCTGGTATTAAACATTCCGTTCGTCCTTAATGGGCGACAAAATGACTATACCTTGAGTTCCAGTAATGTTCTAACAAGTTCTTTTAATGGATGGGATATTAGGAATATATCAAGAAATAAAGCAGCTTTTGAGTTTACAGGATTTTATTGGAACTTTCCCGCGATTGACGCGGGAAAGGAAGACGGGAATTAATGATCGCGCTGTACAGCGATGTGGGCGAGGCCAATTAGCGCTTCCCGCCATGGAGAATCGGGAAGGACCTGAAGCGCGGCAATAGCTTTATCAGCTTCTTCCTCCGCGCGTTTTTGGGTCCATTCAAGCGAACCACAGGTGGCCATGGTTTCCAGCACGGCTTCAAGAAGATGACGACCGTTACCCTGTTCAATCGCTCCGCGGATCATGGCGGATTGTTCGGCGTTGCCGTGCCGCATCGCGTGCAGCAGCGGAAGGGTAGGTTTGCCTTCATTCAGATCGTCACCGACGTTTTTACCGAGTCGCTCGCCGTCTGAACTGTAGTCCAGCAAATCATCGATCAGCTGGAAAGCGGTCCCCAGATAGCGTCCGTAATCCTGTAACGCTTTTTCTTGTTCCGCGGTACAGTCGGCCAGAATACCGGAGCACTGGGCTGCGGCTTCAAACAGACGGGCAGTCTTGCTGTAAATAACCCGCATGTAGTTTTCTTCGGTAATGTCCGGATCGTTGACGTTCATCAACTGCAGCACTTCGCCTTCAGCGATAACGTTAACGGCTTCCGACATCACTTCCAGAACTCTCAGCGAGCCAAGGCTGGTCATCATCTGAAAAGCGCGGGTGTAGATGAAATCACCAACCAGCACGCTAGCGGCATTACCAAAAGCGGCGTTTGCTGTGGCTTTTCCGCGGCGCATATCAGACTCATCGACGACATCATCATGCAGCAGGGTGGCGGTGTGGATAAATTCGATCAGCGCGGCAATGGCGACATGAGCGTTGCCCTGATATCCAACGGCACGCGCGGCCAGTACGGCGATCATCGGACGAATGCGTTTACCGCCTCCGCTAACAATGTAATAGCCTAACTGATTGATAAGCTGAACATCAGAGTCGAGTTGCTCAAGAATTGTCGCATTGACGCCCGCCATATCCTGCGCGGTTAACTCATTGATTTTTTCTAAATTCATCGCAAAAGCCGGGCCAAATGTCCTGTTATCGCGTATCCGAATAGGATCACAGAAGGATTAAGACAGAATTAAAAGAAGATGTGATTGTACTGAAAAATTGCCGCAGATAAACGCTGGAGTGAAAGTTGTGTTTTTTTTCTGCGTTGATCGCTGATCGCTCTTGTCAAAGGCTCGCGTTTTGCGTAATATTCGCGCCCTATTGTGAATATTTATAGCGCACTCTGAATCATACGAAGAGGTGCGCGGAAGCGGAGTTCTATATGTACGCGGTTTTCCAAAGTGGTGGTAAACAACACCGAGTAAGCGAAGGTCAAACCATTCGCCTGGAAAAGCTGGACATCGCAACTGGCGAAGCTGTTGAGTTCGCTGAAGTGCTGATGATCGCAAACGGTGAAGAAATTAAAATCGGCGTTCCTTTCGTTGAGGGCGGCGTAATTAAAGCTGAAGTTGTTGCACACGGTCGTGGCGAGAAAGTTAAAATCGTTAAGTTTCGTCGTCGTAAACACTACCGTAAGCAGCAGGGCCATCGTCAGTGGTTCACTGATGTGAAAATTACTGGCATCAGCGCCTAAGACCTGAGGAGAGATTTAAATGGCACATAAAAAGGCTGGCGGCTCAACTCGTAACGGTCGCGATTCAGAAGCTAAACGCCTGGGCGTTAAGCGTTTCGGTGGCGAATCCGTTCTGGCGGGTAGCATCATCGTTCGTCAACGTGGTACCAAATTCCACGCTGGCACTAACGTAGGTTGCGGTCGTGACCACACTCTGTTTGCTAAAGCAGACGGTAAAGTGAAATTCGAAGTTAAAGGCCCGAACAACCGTAAATACATCAGCATCGTTGCTGAGTAAGTTTTTCGTGGTCCGGTAACGGATTAAAGCCCCGCAACGTGTTGCGGGGCTTTTTACATTGAAAACCCGGAAAATTTTCTGCAGGGAAAACGGGCATGAAGCAGCAGGCCGGCATCGGCATTATTTTAGCGCTCACCACGGCGATGTGTTGGGGCGCTTTGCCGATCGCAATGAAGCAGGTTCTTGAAGTGATGGAACCGCCGACGGTGGTGTTTTACCGCTTTTTAATGGCAAGTATTGGTCTCGGCGCCATTCTGGCCATGAAAAGAAAACTGCCTCCGCTGCGTATTTTTCGCAAGCCGCGCTGGTTGATACTGCTGGTCATTGCGACGGGTGGTTTGTTCGGTAACTTCATTCTGTTTAGTTCTTCCTTGCAATATCTCAGCCCCACCGCTTCTCAGGTGATTGGCCAGCTGTCCCCGGTCGGCATGATGGTGGCCAGCGTTTTTATCCTTAAAGAGAAAATGCGCGGCACCCAGGTTGCGGGAGCGCTAATGCTGGTGAGCGGTCTGGTGATGTTTTTTAACACCAGCCTGATTGAGATTTTTACCCGCCTGACGGACTACACATGGGGGGTAATTTTCGGCGTAGGCGCCGCGACGGTGTGGGTGAGCTACGGCGTCGCGCAAAAGGTGTTATTGCGCCGTCTGGCATCGCAGCAAATCCTTTTTTTTCTGTACACTTTATGTACGATATCGCTATTGCCATTAGCAACGCCTTCACAGGTGCTGGCATTAAGCGACTGGCAGCTGGCCTGTCTGGTTTTTTGCGGGCTCAATACCCTGGTGGGCTACGGTGCGCTGGCGGAAGCCATGGCGCGCTGGCAGGCGGCGCAGGTGAGCGCGTTGATTACCTTAACGCCGTTATTTACGCTGCTATTTTCAGATTTATTATCACTGGCCTGGCCCGACGTTTTCGCCAGACCGCTGTTGAACCTGATGGGTTATCTCGGTGCGTTTGTCGTGGTTGCGGGCGCGATGTATTCCGCCGTCGGCCACCGTCTTTGGGGACGGTGGCGTAAGCGAGAAGCGGTTGTGCCGCTCCCCCGCTCAGGCGAATGATTTACGGAGAGTAAAATGAAGTTTGTTGATGAAGCAACGATCCTGGTCGTAGCAGGTGATGGCGGCAATGGTTGCGTTAGCTTCCGCCGCGAAAAATATATCCCGAAAGGCGGCCCCGACGGCGGCGACGGCGGCGACGGTGGTGATGTCTGGCTCGAGGCGGACGAAAACCTGAATACCCTGATCGACTACCGTTTTGAGAAGTCTTTCCGCGCCGAACGCGGGCAGAACGGCCAGAGCCGCGATTGTACCGGCAAACGCGGTAAAGACGTGACGGTGAAAGTGCCGGTAGGGACCCGCGTGATTGACCAGGGCACCGGCGAGACGATGGGTGATATGACCAAACATGGTCAGCGCCTGATGGTCGCCAAAGGCGGCTGGCACGGTCTCGGCAACACCCGTTTCAAATCGTCCGTTAACCGTACTCCGCGTCAAAAGACGATGGGGACGCCGGGCGATAAGCGCGATCTGCAGCTGGAGCTGATGCTGCTGGCGGATGTCGGAATGCTGGGGATGCCTAATGCGGGTAAATCGACCTTCATTCGCGCCGTTTCCGCGGCGAAGCCTAAAGTTGCTGACTACCCGTTCACTACGCTGGTACCGAGCCTCGGCGTGGTGCGTATGGACAACGAGAAGAGCTTCGTGGTGGCCGACATCCCAGGGCTGATTGAAGGCGCAGCTGAAGGCGCAGGCCTCGGCATTCGCTTCCTGAAGCACCTGGAGCGCTGCCGCGTACTGCTGCATCTCATCGATATCGAGCCGATTGACGGTTCCGATCCGGTTGAGAACGCGCGGATCATCATCGGCGAGCTGGAAAAATACAGTGAGAAACTGGCTTCTAAGCCGCGCTGGCTGGTCTTTAACAAGATTGACCTGATGGATAAAGCTGAGGCGGAAGAGAAAGCGAAAGCCATCGCGCAAGCGCTGGGCTGGGAAGATAAGTTCTATCTGATTTCCGCCGCCAGCCAGCAGGGCGTAAAAGACCTGTGCTGGGATGTCATGACCTTTATCATCGAAAACCCGATAGTGCATGCGGAAGAAGCGAAGCCCGCAGAAAAAGTCGAGTTTATGTGGGATGACTACCACCGTCAGCAGCTTGAAGAAGCTGAAGTGGAAGATGATGAAGACTGGGATGACGATTGGGACGAAGACGACGAAGAAGGTGTCGAATTCATCTATAAACGTTAATTCCGGGTAAACTAAAAGGGCCGCAGAAGATGCGGCCCTTTTGCTTAATTATTCTGATACAGGTCTTTATACAAGCGGCTTTCGAAGCGCACCAGCGGAATACGTCGGTTACGCTGGTCGGCCGGAGGCACGGCGTAGCCTGATAAATACTGCACGAACGCCATCTTCTGCCCGCTGGCCGTGGTAATGAATCCAGCCAGGTTATACACCCCCTGCAGTGAGCCCGTTTTCGCCGAAACTTTGCCGTCAACGCCTGCCTGATGCAGACCCGCGCGGTATTGCAGAGAGCCATCGTGGCCAGCCAGGGGCAGCATCGAGATAAAGTTGAGCGCGTTATCATGCTGGGCGATGTACTGTAGCACCTGCATCATCGTCGCTGGCGCGATCAGGTTATGGCGCGACAGGCCTGAGCCATCGGCAATGATTGTATTCCCGAGATCGACACCGGCCTGCTGACGCAGGATCTGCCGTACGGCATCGGATCCGGCTCGCCAGGTTCCCGGCACGCCGAAGCGAGCATGGCCAATGGTGCGAAACACCGTATCGGCGATCATGTTGTCCGATTTTTTCAGCATTATACGCAGCAAATCGTGCAGCGGCGCAGATTGCGTACTCGCCAGTACGGTACCCGGCTCGTTTGCCAGGGTCTGACGCAGCAGCGTACCGCTCCAGGTGATATCGGCGTCGGTCAGCTCCGCTTTCAGAATCGCGCCGGCATAGCTGGCGCCATCCTGAATGGCAAAAGCCAGCGGCAGCGGCTCGCTGCGCTGCGGTAGACAGCCGGTCAGGGTGTAACGGTTGAGATCGCCGGGAACCACGTCCAGCTCACAGTACTGTGCTTCAGAAGAGCCGCGAGCGAGGGTGCGCACCTGGCTGAACATGGTCACCGGGTAGTAAGACGCCACGCGGATAAACGCCAAATCGCCCGGCTTTTGCGCGCTATAAAGCGAGATGGAGAAACAGTTTCGATCGACAATCGCCGCCGCCGGAGGTGCGCTAAAGCACTGCGTCATATCGTTCCATGGCCAGCCTGGCGCTTTATCATGACTGGCGAAAATGGAGGTATCGATCAGAACATTGCCTTCAATTCGCTGGACGCCTGCTTTCTTCAGCGTGGCAACCATATTACGAATATCCTGGCGCTTGAGGGTAGGGTCGCCGCCAAAGCGCGCAATCAGGTCTCCTTTCAGGATGCCACCGCTGAGGCTGCCTTTCGTTTCCAGCGTCGTGGTGAAGCGGAAATCCGGACCCAGCTGCAGCAGCGCGGCCAGCGCGGTGATCACTTTTTGGGTGCTGGCGGGTAGCGCCATCTGCTGGCTATGGTAGTCTATCTCCGGCGTCGGGGAGCCTACCTTCTGCGCCATAAAGGCAAGGTTTGCGCCCGCAGGAAGCTGATTGATGTACTCGTCAATATTCGCCGCATGAGCGCTAATCGCTATACCGGCAGTCAATCCGATGATAAATCTGGGAAATCGCATAATCTCGCGCTAACAACCTGAAACCAGTCCGTCATACTACGGTGCAACGCCCTGTAAAGTAAACGATGACCCATAATGAACTTCGGGTTAAAATACGTATCAAATTGAAAATTGCTGCTGGCCTGGGGATCGCTTTCCGGGTCGGTTTTCTTTTGCTCCGGCCATGCTCAAGACTTGACCGGCTGCGGAGCAGCGGCGTCTGCTCCATGAAGGATCGATAAAGAGGTATAACAAATGCAAGCTATTCCGATGACCTTACGTGGCGCTGAAAAACTGCGCGAAGAACTGGATTTCCTGAAGTCCGTACGTCGTCCTGAAATCATCGCGGCTATCGCTGAGGCGCGCGAGCACGGCGATCTGAAAGAAAATGCTGAGTATCACGCTGCCCGCGAACAGCAGGGTTTCTGTGAAGGACGCATCAAGGATATCGAGGCGAAGCTGTCTAACGCGCAGGTCATCGATATCACCAAAATGCCTAACAATGGCCGAGTGATTTTTGGTTCCACAGTCAGCGTTCTGAATCTTGATACCGATGAAGAGCAAACTTATCGTATCGTCGGCGATGACGAGGCCGATTTTAAGCAAAATCTGATCTCTGTAAACTCACCGATTGCGCGTGGTTTAATCGGTAAAGAACAGGATGATGTTGTCGTCATCCGTACACCGGGCGGCGAAGTTGAATTCGAAATTATCAAGGTTGAGTACCTTTAATCCGAATTTAACGCTACGATGTTGATGGATTGTAAAGAAAGGAAAAAGGCCGCGTAGCGGCCTTTTATCAACGTCCGGAGCATGGCATTTTGCTCGTCTACCCGCAGAAAACCCTCGATTTACACAAAGTTGTGTCGATAACCAGGATATTCTTAGAGTGGCAGCGAGATTTTACGCTCTTTAGTCGGGCGGTACAGAACCAGCGTTTTACCGATGACCTGTACATTACAGGCGCCGGTTTCGCGCACGATAGCTTCCACGATCAAGGTTTTAGTTTCGCGATCTTCCGAGGCGATCTTCACCTTGATAAGTTCATGGTGCTCTAACGCTTGTTCAATCTCGGCCAGTACCCCTTCGGTCAAACCATTGTTGCCAAGCATAACTACCGGCTTGAGCGGATGTGCCAGACCTTTCAGGTGCTGTTTTTGTTTAGTACTCAGATTCATCGTATTTTTTTGCTTACGTTGGGATTGAAAACGGTTCATTCTACCGCCATCTCCCATATATCGCCAAACTACCGCGTCGATTTTTACGTCGCGAAGTACGATGAACCCGAAATGGGAATGTTAAATGACAGGTAAAAAGCGTTCTGCCAGCTCAAGTCGTTGGCTTCAGGAACACTTTAGCGATAAATATGTTCAGCAGGCACAGAAAAAGGGGTTACGTTCCCGAGCCTGGTTTAAACTTGATGAAATACAGCAAAGTGACAAGATTTTTAAACCGGGGATGACGATAGTTGACCTCGGCGCTGCACCCGGTGGCTGGTCGCAATACGCGGTTACGCAGATCGGTAACAGCGGCCGCATCATTGCTTGCGATCTTTTACCTATGGATCCAATCGTTGGTGTGGACTTCCTTCAGGGTGACTTTCGTGATGAATTAGTCCTGAAAGCGTTACTTGAGCGTGTAGGTGACAGTAAAGTACAAGTTGTCATGTCCGATATGGCGCCAAATATGTGTGGAACACCGGCGGTGGATATTCCCCGGGCCATGTATCTGGTGGAGCTGGCGCTTGGAATGGCTCGAGATGTATTAGCGCCAGGTGGTAGTTTTGTAGTGAAGGTGTTCCAGGGCGAAGGCTTCGATGAGTATCTAAGAGAGATTCGCTCCCTGTTTACGAAGGTCAAAGTTCGTAAGCCGGACTCTTCTCGCGCCCGTTCGCGTGAAGTGTATATTGTAGCGACCGGGCGTAAACCATAACCGGCAGATTTCAAACGAAAGTTTGAAAGACGCGGGATATAGAGTATCCTGACGCTGTTTTTAACACAGTTGTAATAAGAGGTTAATCCCTTGAGTGACATGGCGAAAAACCTAATACTCTGGCTGGTCATTGCCGTTGTGCTGATGTCAGTTTTCCAGAGCTTTGGGCCCAGCGAGTCGAATGGCCGAAAGGTAGATTATTCAACCTTCCTGCAAGAGGTCAATCAGGACCAGGTTCGCGAAGCGCGTATCAACGGACGTGAGATCAACGTTACCAAGAAAGATAGTAACCGTTACACGACTTACATTCCGGTTAACGATCCGAAGCTGCTTGATAACCTGTTGACGAAAAACGTCAAAGTGGTTGGCGAACCGCCGGAAGAGCCAAGCCTGCTGGCTTCTATCTTCATTTCCTGGTTCCCGATGCTGCTTCTTATCGGCGTTTGGATCTTCTTCATGCGTCAGATGCAGGGCGGCGGTGGCAAAGGCGCCATGTCGTTCGGTAAGAGCAAGGCGCGCATGCTGACGGAAGACCAGATCAAAACCACTTTTGCCGACGTCGCCGGTTGTGACGAAGCGAAAGAAGAAGTCGGTGAACTGGTTGAATACCTGCGTGAACCGAGCCGTTTCCAGAAGCTGGGCGGCAAGATCCCGAAAGGCGTCCTGATGGTCGGCCCTCCGGGTACCGGTAAAACCCTGCTGGCCAAGGCCATTGCAGGCGAAGCGAAGGTTCCATTCTTTACAATTTCAGGTTCTGACTTCGTTGAAATGTTCGTGGGCGTTGGCGCATCTCGCGTGCGCGACATGTTCGAACAGGCCAAGAAAGCGGCACCGTGCATCATCTTTATCGATGAAATCGACGCCGTAGGCCGCCAGCGTGGCGCGGGATTAGGCGGCGGTCACGATGAACGTGAGCAGACGTTGAACCAGATGCTGGTTGAGATGGATGGTTTTGAGGGTAACGAAGGTATCATCGTTATCGCGGCAACCAACCGTCCGGACGTTCTTGACCCTGCGCTGCTGCGTCCGGGCCGCTTCGACCGTCAGGTTGTTGTTGGTCTGCCGGATGTTCGCGGTCGTGAACAGATCCTGAAAGTGCATATGCGTCGCGTACCGCTGGCGCCGGATATCGATGCGGCAATTATTGCCCGCGGTACGCCAGGCTTCTCCGGTGCTGACCTCGCGAACCTGGTAAACGAAGCTGCGCTGTTTGCCGCTCGTGGCAACAAGCGCGTGGTCTCGATGGTTGAGTTCGAGAAAGCGAAAGACAAAATCATGATGGGTGCGGAACGTCGCTCCATGGTGATGACGGAAGCACAGAAAGAGTCCACCGCGTACCACGAAGCGGGTCATGCGATTATCGGTCGCCTTGTGCCGGAACACGATCCGGTGCACAAAGTGACGATTATTCCGCGCGGTCGTGCGCTCGGTGTTACCTTCTTCCTGCCTGAAGGCGACGCTATCAGCGCCAGCCGTCAGAAGCTGGAAAGTCAGATTTCGACCCTGTACGGCGGTCGTCTGGCTGAAGAAATTATCTACGGCGTAGAGCATGTTTCTACCGGTGCGTCTAACGACATTAAAGTCGCGACTAACCTGGCGCGTAACATGGTGACCCAGTGGGGCTTCTCTGACAAACTCGGCCCGCTGCTGTATGCCGAAGAAGAAGGCGAAGTTTTCCTTGGCCGCAGCGTCGCGAAAGCGAAACATATGTCCGATGAAACGGCTCGTATCATCGACCAGGAAGTGAAGTCACTGATTGAGCGTAACTACAATCGTGCACGCCAGCTTCTGAACGATAACATGGACATCCTGCACGCGATGAAAGATGCGCTCATGAAATATGAGACCATCGATGCTCCGCAGATTGATGACCTGATGGCTCGCCGCGATGTTCGCCCGCCAGCTGGCTGGGAAGAACCGGGTTCGTCCAACAATTCTGACAATAACGGCACGCCTCGTGCGCCGCGTCCGGTTGATGAACCGCGTACGCCAAACCCGGGTAATACCATGTCAGAACAGCTGGGCGACAAATAAGTTAGCCGTCATTGATGCTGTTGTACTTTTAAAACCCCAGGGCGTTTGCTCCGGGGTTTTTCTTTTTCAATCTTTCTCTGACTCAGGGACATAGCGATGAAACTTGAAGCCCAGGGTTCAACCCTCGATCTCTCCCACCCCCATGTAATGGGAATTCTTAACGTCACCCCGGATTCGTTCTCTGACGGCGGGACTCACAATACGCTGGTAGAAGCCGTTAAACATGCCAATCTGATGATTAATGCCGGAGCGACTATTATTGATATCGGTGGGGAATCGACGCGCCCGGGGGCCGCAGATGTCAGCGTTGAGGAAGAGCTCGCTCGAGTCATTCCGACGGTAGAAGCCATTGCCCAGCGCTTCGAAGTGTGGATCTCCGTTGATACCTCTAAACCGGAGGTGATTCGTGAATCAGCGCGCGTGGGGGCGCATATCATCAATGATATCCGTTCGTTAACCGAGCCGGGAGCGCTGGAGGCTGCGGCGGAAACCGGCTTGCCGGTGTGCCTGATGCATATGCAGGGCCAGCCCAAGACCATGCAGGATGCCCCTAAATACGCGGATGTCTTTGCTGACGTTGAACGCTTTTTTGTCGAACATATTGTGCGCTGCGAGCGGGCCGGTATCGCAAAAGATAAATTGCTGCTCGACCCGGGATTCGGTTTCGGTAAAAATCTTTCCCATAATTATGAACTGCTTGCCCGACTCAGCGAGTTCCATCATTTCGGTCTTCCGCTACTGGTCGGTATGTCGCGTAAGTCGATGGTAGGCCAGTTGCTTAATGTCGGGCCGAAAGAACGCCTGAATGGCAGCCTGGCTTGCGCAGTCATTGCTGCAATGCAGGGCGCGCAGATTATTCGCGTCCATGATGTCAAAGAAACGGTAGAAGCGCTGCGTGTGGTGGAAGCTACCCTGGCCGCTAAGGAAAATAAACGTTATGAGTAACCGCAAATATTTTGGTACTGATGGTATCCGTGGCCGCGTAGGCGATGCGCCAATAACGCCAGAATTTGTCTTAAAGCTGGGCTGGGCGGCTGGAAAGGTGCTGGCGCGCCACGGTTCGCGCAAGATTATTATCGGTAAAGATACCCGTATTTCAGGCTATATGCTGGAGTCCGCGCTGGAGGCTGGCCTGGCTGCCGCAGGGTTATCGGCTTCTTTTACCGGCCCAATGCCAACGCCGGCAATTGCCTATCTGACGCGAACCTTCCGCGCGGAGGCCGGAATTGTGATCTCCGCTTCGCATAATCC
Organism: Klebsiella sp. S69; assembly: GCF_016516145.1. NCBI lineage: Bacteria > Pseudomonadati > Pseudomonadota > Gammaproteobacteria > Enterobacterales > Enterobacteriaceae > Klebsiella > Klebsiella sp. S69. The sequence goes on from NZ_JACVUU010000006.1 coordinate 50,617, forward strand.
GTTCTATGATAACGGCATTAAATTCTTCTCTATCGAAGGGACTAAGCTCCCGGATGAAGTTGAAGAAGCCATTGAAGCCGAAATGGAAAAAGAGCTGACCTGCGTTGATTCCGCCGAGCTGGGCAAAGCCAGCCGTATCGTCGACGCGGCTGGTCGCTATATCGAGTTTTGCAAAGGCACCTTTCCGAACGAGCTGAGCCTCAACTCCTTGAAAGTGGTGGTCGATTGCGCTCACGGCGCGACTTACCATATCGCCCCGAGTGTTTTCCGCGAGCTGGGCGCTCAGGTGATCGCCATGGGCTGTGAGCCTGATGGACTCAACATCAATGAAGAAGTCGGAGCGACGGATGTTCGTGCTCTGCAGGCGCGCGTGCTGGAGGAAAAAGCCGACCTGGGTATTGCCTACGATGGCGATGGCGATCGGGTCATAATGGTGGACCATGAAGGCAATAAAGTCGACGGTGATCAGATCCTCTACATCATAGCTCGCGAGGGTCTGCGCCAGGGGCAACTGCGTGGCGGCGCCGTCGGGACGCTCATGAGCAACATGGGGCTTGAACTGGCGCTCAAACAGCTGGGTATTCCTTTCGTTCGCGCGAAGGTAGGTGACCGTTATGTGCTTGAAAAACTGCAGGAGAAAGGCTGGCGCATCGGTGCCGAAAACTCCGGCCATGTGATCCTGCTGGACAAAACCACCACGGGGGATGGGATTGTCGCCAGCCTGCAGGTGGTGGCGGCGATGGTGCGTAACCATATGAGCCTGCACGATCTGTGTAGCGGAATGAAAATGTTCCCGCAGCTGCTGGTTAATGTCCGCTTTACCGAAGGTAGCGGTAACCCGCTGGAACATGAACATGTAAAAGCGGTCACGGCAGAAGTGGAGGCCGAGCTGGGCAATCGTGGCCGCGTACTGCTGCGTAAATCAGGCACCGAGCCGCTGATTCGCGTTATGGTGGAAGGCGAGCATGAAGAAAAGGTGCACGAGTTCGCCCATCGTATCGCTGATGCCGTAAAAAGCGTGTAATTTGTCTGGCTAAGTAATTAAAAAGGCGACGCTTGCCGCCTTTTTAATCGACAAAAAATCGCTTTTTGCTGTTTTTTTCCGCACTTGATACAATGCGTTGAAATTGCCCTTGCGAAGGTCATTCGCTTTGGTTAGTATTCACACCCGCTTCAGTGGGAAACGTTAAAACGTCCCGCTTTATTGGTCGAAGCACTTGGTATGCGGCGAATCCGCAAGGAACAGGTTGATTATGTACGAAGCTCTTTTAGTTGTTTTCCTTATTGTAGCAATTGGCCTTGTTGGTCTGATTATGCTGCAGCAAGGTAAAGGCGCTGATATGGGAGCCTCCTTCGGAGCAGGCGCTTCCGGCACTCTGTTTGGATCCAGCGGTTCTGGTAACTTCATGACCCGCATGACTGGTATCCTGGCTGCGCTGTTCTTCATCATCAGTCTGGCGCTGGGTAATATCAACAGCAACAAGACCAACAAAGGAAGTGAGTGGGATAACCTGAGCGCTCCGAAAACCGAGCAAACTCAGCCGACAGCTCCGGCACAGCCGAGCAGCGACATCCCGCACTGATAAGTAGTATCCGTACCGAGGTGGTGGAATTGGTAGACACGCTACCTTGAGGTGGTAGTGCCCTAACGGGCTTGTGGGTTCGAGTCCCATCCTCGGTACCAATTTCCTGAAAAAAGACGCTGAAAAGCGTCTTTTTTTTCGTCCAGAGAAAAGTGCGCAGTCGCATAAGCGGCTGATATTCCTCTTCGGTTGGGGGCGGGATTTCACAGCATAAAAAAGGCCGCTTGCGCGGCCTTTACTCTTTTCACAGGGATGTTACTTAGCTTTATTTTCCAGGTTTTCCACCTGCGGCAAGCCGGTGGCGGAAGAGGCGGTCAGCAGTCCGGACTGAGCGTAGCCAAACAGCTTATCGCGGGTATCGGTGATATCCAGATTGCGCATTGTCAGCTGGCCGATACGGTCCTCAGCGGAGAACATTGAGTCGCCTTTTTCCATGGTCAGGCGTTCTGCTTTATAGGTCAGATTATCTGACACGGTATTCAGGATGGAATAGTCGTTGCCGCGACGCAGTTCAAGGGTCACTTCGCCGGTGATTTGGCTGGCCACCCAGCGCTGCAGGCCGTCGCGTAGCATCAGAGCCTGTGAGTCGAACCAGCGCCCCTGATACAGCAGGCGACCCAGCTGACGACCGTGTGCGTGATATTGTTCGATGGTATCTTCATTATGAATACCGGTCAGCAGACGCTCATAGGCAATATGCAGCAGCGCCATCCCGGGGGCTTCATAAATGCCGCGGCTCTTCGCTTCGATGATACGGTTTTCGATCTGATCGCTCATGCCGAGTCCATGGCGGCCGCCGATCCGATTAGCTTCCAGCATCAGCTCAACGTCATCGCTAAAGGTCTGTCCATTCAGCGCAACCGGGTGGCCTTGTTCAAAGCGGACGGTGACTTCTTCCGCAGGAATTTTGACGCTTTCATCCCAGAACTTCACGCCCATAATTGGGTTCACAATCTTGACGCTGGAGTTCAGGAACTCAAGATCTTTAGCCTCGTGCGTAGCTCCCAGCATATTGGAGTCGGTTGAGTAGGCTTTTTCAACGGACATTTTATAGTCAAACCCGCAGGAAATCATAAATTCTGACATTTCCTGGCGGCCGCCTAACTCGTCGATAAAGTCGCTATCCAGCCACGGTTTGTAAATTTTCAGCTCTGCGTTGGTCAGCAGGCCGTAACGATAGAAACGTTCGATATCGTTGCCTTTATAGGTACTGCCGTCGCCCCAGATGTTAACGCCGTCTTCTTTCATCGCGGCAACCAGCATAGTACCGGTCACTGCGCGGCCCAGCGGAGTGGTATTAAAGTAGGTCAACCCGCCGGTGGTGTTATGAAACGCGCCGCACTGGATTGCAGCAATACCTTCCGCAACCAGCTGCTTACGGCAGTCGATCAGACGAGCTCCTTCAGCACCATACTCTTTGGCACGACGAGGAATGGCTTCGTAATCGTCTTCGTCTGGCTGTCCCAGGTTAGCGGTATATGCATAAGGGACTGCTCCCTTTTTACGCATCCACAGCAGCGCGGCGCTGGTATCCAGCCCACCAGAAAAAGCAATACCAATACGTTGTCCTACCGGGAGATGCTTGAGAATCGTCGTCATAAAATAAAACCCTGCTAGAGAGACTGTGGTGAGTTTGACTCAACAATCTTTATTGCATGTTTATGCATTAATTGTGAGTTTTCATTTAATCATCTTTTGCTGGTGACAGGAAGAGGCTGAGCCGTTTTTTACCAAAAAACCCTGAAATACCAGCACGAACCGAAACCCGCTATGTGAAATTCATGTTGACAAAATATATGAAGTATCAATACAATTCACTACGATTTTATGTCCCGTCTCTCGGTACCAAATCCCAGCAGTATTTGCGTCTTTTGCTCAAAACGAGTAAAATATGCCACGTTTCAGGCGCGGGGTGGAGCAGCCTGGTAGCTCGTCGGGCTCATAACCCGAAGGTCGTCGGTTCAAATCCGGCCCCCGCAACCACTTTCCCATTAAGTACTTTTTCAAATATACTGTGAGGACCGGGTCCTTCGTAGACGAATTTGAAAGAATTCTTCTGGAAAGTGTTCCAGATCGCAGTTGCGATCTCAGGGTTCAGTTATCTAAAGCCCCGATTTATCGGGGTTTTTTGTTATCTGACTTCAGAATAACTGGGCTATACGCCCTTTTTTTATGTCTTGGGGGTGGGTTTGTCCACATTAGAGCAAAAATTAACAGAGATGCTCACAGCGCCAGTTGAAGCGCTTGGCTTTGAGCTGGTCGGCATCGAATTTATTCGCGGTCGCACATCCACACTGCGCATCTATATTGATAGTGAAGATGGCATCAATGTTGATGATTGTGCTGATGTGAGTCACCAGGTCAGTGCTGTTATGGACGTAGAAGACCCGATTACAGTCGCTTATAACCTGGAAGTTTCTTCCCCTGGTCTCGATCGTCCTATGTTTACCGCCGAACACTATGAGCGTTTCATCGGCGAAGAAGTTTCGCTGGTTTTGCGCATGGCGGTACAGAACCGACGCAAATGGCAGGGCCTTATCAAAGCGGTAGACGGTGAGATGATCACGGTAACCGTCGAAGGCAAAGATGAAGTGTTCGCGCTGAGTAACATCCAGAAGGCGAACCTGGTTCCCCACTTTTAACAGTCTGGATTGAGGTGAAAGGCCCCGATGAACAAAGAAATTTTGGCTGTTGTTGAAGCCGTTTCCAACGAAAAGGCGCTGCCGCGTGAGAAAATTTTCGAAGCGTTGGAAAGTGCGTTAGCAACGGCTACTAAGAAAAAATATGAACAAGAGATCGACGTTCGCGTAGAAATCGATCGTAAAAGCGGTGATTTCGACACATTCCGTCGCTGGCTGGTTGTGGAAGAAGTCACCCAGCCGACGCGCGAAATCACGCTGGAAGCTGCGCGTTTCGAAGATGAAAGCATGAATCCTGGCGATTACGTCGAAGACCAGATTGAATCTGTCACCTTTGACCGTATCACTACGCAGACTGCGAAGCAGGTTATCGTACAAAAAGTACGTGAAGCCGAACGCGCAATGGTCGTTGATCAGTTCCGTGAGCACGAAGGTGAAATTATCACGGGCGTAGTGAAGAAAGTGAATCGCGACAACATTACGCTGGATCTGGGCAACAACGCTGAAGCCGTGATCCTGCGTGAAGACATGCTGCCGCGTGAAAACTTCCGTCCGGGTGACCGTATCCGCGGCGTACTGTACGCAGTCCGCCCGGAAGCGCGTGGCGCGCAGCTGTTCGTGACGCGTTCCAAGCCGGAAATGCTGATTGAACTGTTCCGCATTGAAGTTCCGGAAATTGGTGAAGAAGTTCTCGAAATTAAAGCGGCGGCTCGCGATCCTGGCTCTCGTGCTAAAATCGCGGTTAAAACCAACGATAAGCGCATCGATCCGGTGGGTGCCTGCGTCGGTATGCGCGGCGCGCGCGTTCAGGCAGTCTCGACTGAACTGGGCGGCGAGCGTATTGATATCGTGCTGTGGGACGATAACCCGGCGCAATTTGTCATTAACGCCATGGCTCCGGCTGACGTCGCCTCTATCGTGGTAGATGAAGACAAGCACACCATGGATATCGCAGTCGAAGCGGGCAACCTGGCGCAGGCCATTGGCCGTAACGGTCAGAACGTCCGTCTGGCGTCTCAGCTGAGCGGCTGGGAACTGAACGTCATGACCGTTGATGACCTCCAGGCTAAGCATCAGGCTGAAGCCCATGCAGCGATTGATACCTTCACTAAATATCTTGATATTGATGAAGATTTCGCCACGCTGCTGGTTGAAGAAGGTTTCGCCACTCTGGAAGAACTGGCCTATGTGCCAATGAAAGAACTGCTGGAAATTGACGGTCTGGATGAACCGACCGTTGAAGCACTTCGTGAGCGGGCGAAAAACGCGCTGACCACGCTGGCGCTGGCCAAAGAAGAGAGCCTGGGAGACAGCAAACCTGCCGACGATCTGTTGAATCTGGAAGGTATGGATCGCGCCCTGGCATTCACCCTGGCCGCCCGTGGTGTTTGTACGCTGGAAGATCTCGCCGAGCAGGGCATTGATGATCTGGCTGATATCGAAGGCTTGACCGACGAGAAAGCCGGAGAACTTATCATGGCCGCTCGTAATATTTGTTGGTTCGGCGACGAAGCGTAATAAACTGTAGCAGGAAGGAACAGCATGACAGATGTGACCATTAAAGCGCTGGCCTCAGAGATTCAGACCTCTGTGGATCGCCTGATACAGCAATTTGCTGATGCAGGGATCCGCAAATCGGCTGATGATTCTGTGACCGCGCAAGAGAAGCAAACCTTGTTGACGCACCTGAACCGTGAACACGGCTCAGCGCCCGACAAGCTGACGCTGCAGCGCAAAACGCGCAGCACGTTAAATATTCCGGGTACCGGTGGAAAGAGTAAGTCGGTACAAATCGAAGTCCGCAAGAAACGCACCTTTGTGAAACGCGATCCGCAAGAGGCCGAACGCCTTGCCGCGGAAGAGCAGGCGCAGCGTGAAGCGGAAGAGCAAGCCCGTCGTGAGGCAGAAGAAGCTGCCAAACGCGAGGCGCAATTAAAAGCTGAACGTGAGGCCGCAGAACAAGCGAAACGTGAACTCGCCGATAAAGCGAAACGTGAAGCCGCGGAAAAAGACAAAGTGAGCAATCAACAAACCGACGATATGACCAAAACCGCCCAGGCTGAAAAGCAACGCCGCGAAAACGAAGCTGCGGAGCTGAAGCGCAAATCGGAAGAAGAAGCACGCCGCAAACTTGAAGAAGAAGCGCGCCGTGTAGCGGAAGAAGCACGCCGTATGGCTCAAGAAAACGAAAAGAACTGGACTGAAGCGCCAGAAACGCCTGAAGAGACCACTGACTATCACGTAACAACTTCTCAGCATGCGCGTCAGGCTGAAGACGATAACGATCGTGAAGTTGAAGGCGGTCGCGGCCGTGGACGTAATGCGAAAGCAGCGCGTCCGGCTAAGAAAGGCAACAAACACGCTGAATCGAAAGCCGATCGTGAAGAAGCCCGTGCGGCCGTTCGCGGCGGTAAAGGTGGTAAACATCGTAAGGGTTCGGCTCTGCAGCAAGGCTTCCAGAAGCCGGCTCAGGCGGTTAACCGTGATGTTATCATCGGTGAAACCATCACCGTTGGCGATCTGGCCAACAAGATGGCCGTTAAAGGTTCTCAGGTCATCAAAGCGATGATGAAGCTGGGCGCTATGGCGACGATTAACCAGGTCATCGACCAGGAAACCGCACAGCTGGTTGCCGAAGAGATGGGCCACAAAGTTATCCTGCGTCGTGAAAACGAGCTGGAAGAAGCGGTAATGAGCGACCGTGACACCGGCGCTGCGGCGGAACCGCGCGCACCGGTTGTGACTATCATGGGTCACGTTGACCACGGTAAAACCTCTCTGCTGGACTACATTCGTTCAACGAAAGTGGCCTCTGGCGAAGCGGGCGGCATTACTCAGCATATCGGTGCGTACCACGTCGAAACCGACAACGGTATGATCACCTTCCTGGATACCCCGGGCCACGCCGCGTTCACCTCTATGCGTGCTCGTGGTGCTCAGGCGACGGATATCGTGGTTCTGGTTGTGGCCGCAGACGACGGCGTGATGCCGCAGACCATCGAAGCAATCCAGCACGCGAAAGCGGCGGGTGTGCCGGTCGTGGTTGCGGTGAACAAAATCGATAAGCCGGAAGCGGATCCGGATCGCGTTAAAAACGAACTGTCCCAGTACGGCATTCTGCCGGAAGAGTGGGGCGGTGAAAGCCAGTTCGTCCACGTGTCTGCTAAAGCGGGTACCGGCATCGACGAACTGCTGGACGCAATCCTGCTGCAGGCTGAAGTTCTGGAGCTGAAAGCGGTTCGTAAAGGTATGGCGAGCGGCGCGGTTATCGAATCCTTCCTGGATAAAGGTCGTGGTCCGGTTGCTACCGTTCTGGTACGCGAAGGTACGCTGCACAAGGGTGACATCGTCCTGTGCGGTTTCGAATATGGTCGCGTTCGTGCGATGCGTAACGAACTGGGTCAGGAAGTGCTGGAAGCGGGTCCATCTATTCCGGTGGAAATCCTCGGCCTGTCAGGCGTACCGGCTGCCGGTGACGAAGTGACCGTCGTTCGTGACGAGAAGAAAGCACGTGAAGTTGCGCTGTATCGTCAGGGTAAATTCCGTGAAGTTAAGCTGGCTCGTCAGCAGAAATCTAAACTTGAGAACATGTTCGCCAACATGACCGAAGGCGAAGTTCACGAAGTGAACATCGTCCTCAAAGCGGACGTGCAGGGTTCTGTGGAAGCGATCTCCGACTCCTTGCTGAAACTGTCTACTGACGAAGTGAAAGTGAAGATTATCGGTTCCGGCGTAGGTGGTATCACCGAAACCGACGCAACCCTGGCCGCTGCCTCCAACGCGATTCTGGTTGGCTTTAACGTTCGTGCTGATGCATCTGCACGTAAAGTTATCGACGCGGAAAGCCTGGATCTGCGCTACTACTCCGTCATCTATCATCTGATCGACGAAGTGAAAGCAGCGATGAGCGGCATGCTGTCTCCGGAACTGAAACAGCAGATCATTGGTCTGGCCGAAGTCCGTGATGTGTTCAAATCGCCGAAATTCGGCGCCATCGCAGGCTGTATGGTTACTGAAGGTACGATTAAGCGTCATAACCCAATCCGCGTACTGCGCGACAACGTGGTTATCTATGAAGGCGAGCTGGAATCCCTGCGCCGCTTCAAAGATGACGTTAACGAAGTTCGTAACGGCATGGAGTGTGGTATCGGCGTTAAGAACTACAACGACGTTCGCGTTGGCGATATGATCGAAGTGTTCGAAATCATCGAGATTCAACGTACCATCGATTAATCGTTTAGTAGGCCGGGGAAGCGCAGCGCCTCCCGGTTATACAAAATTAAAGGGGGCCGCGTGGCCCCCTTATTTGTCTGGAGAATTTATTATGGCGAAAGAATTTGGTCGCCCGCAGCGCGTGGCTCAGGAGATGCAAAAAGAGATCGCAATCATCCTGCAGCGCGAAATTAAAGACCCGCGTCTGGGCATGATGACCACGGTTTCAGGCGTCGAGATGTCCCGCGACCTGGCCTATGCCAAAGTGTTTGTGACCTTCCTGAACGACAAAGACGAAGCCGCCGTGAAAGCGGGCATCAAGGCTTTGCAGGAAGCGTCTGGTTTTATTCGCTCGCTGCTGGGCAAAGCAATGCGCCTGCGTATCGTGCCGGAACTGACCTTCTTCTACGACAATTCATTAGTCGAAGGAATGCGCATGTCGAACCTGGTGACCAGCGTGGTGAAACATGACGATGAGCGTCGTGTGAACCCGGACGACAGTAAGGAGGACTAATGAGTCGTCCTCGTCGTCGCGGTCGCGACGTGCACGGCGTACTGTTGCTGGATAAACCGCAAGGCGCATCCAGCAACGACGTGCTGCAGAAAGTTAAACGACTTTATAATGCTAACCGGGCAGGGCATACGGGAGCGCTGGATCCGCTGGCGACCGGCATGCTGCCGATTTGCCTCGGGGAAGCGACAAAGTTTTCCCAGTATCTGCTCGATTCTGACAAGCGCTACCGCGTGATTGCTAAACTTGGCCAGCGCACCGATACCTCTGATGCCGACGGCCAGGTGGTGGAAGAACGTCCGCTGACTTTTAGTCCTGAGCAGCTGGCAGCCGCGCTCGATGGCTTTCGTGGTGAAACCCAGCAGGTGCCGTCGATGTATTCGGCGCTGAAATACCAGGGGAAAAAACTGTACGAATATGCCCGTCAGGGGATTGAAGTACCGCGTGAATCCCGGCCGATTACGGTTTACGAGCTGCTGTTTATCCGCCATGAGGGGACGGAGCTTGAGCTGGAAATTCACTGCTCCAAAGGCACCTACATTCGCACGATTATTGATGATTTAGGCGAGAAACTTGGATGCGGCGCGCACGTCACTTTCCTGCGTCGCCTGGCGGTCAGTAAATATCCCGTCGAACGGATGGTGACACTGGAACAGCTGCAGGCGCTGGTTGAACAAGCCAATGCGCAGGATATTCCGGCAGCCCAGCTGCTGGACCCGCTATTGATGCCGATGGACAGCCCGGCTTCGGATTACCCGCTGGTGAATATTCCGGAAACCTCCGCCGTCTACTTTAAAAACGGCAATCCGGTGCGGACATCGGGTGCGCCGCTGCAGGGACTGGTTCGCGTCACCGAAGGTGATGACGAGAAGTTTCTTGGCATGGGGGAAATCGATGATGAAGGCCGCGTGGCGCCTCGTCGTCTGGTGGTTGAATACCCTGCCTGAGCGCTTTCCTTGCGATAAAAGGCTGCTGCGAGTAGAATATCGCCGCTTAACGTCCGCCAAAGTGTTTTAACATTTGCGAGCGTTATATCAGGGGTTGCTGAATTAGAGATCGGCACCCTTTCTTTCTTTTAATTTTGGAGTTCGAAAATGTCTCTAAGCGTTGAAGCTAAAGCAAAAATCGTTTCTGAGTTCGGTCGTGGCGAAAACGACAGCGGTTCTACTGAAGTTCAGGTTGCACTGCTGACTGCACAGATCAACCACCTGCAGGGTCACTTTGCAGAGCACAAAAAAGATCACCACAGCCGTCGTGGTCTGCTGCGCATGGTTTCTCAGCGTCGTAAACTGCTCGACTACCTGAAACGTAAAGATGTTGCACGTTACTCTTCGCTGATCGAGCGTCTGGGTCTGCGTCGCTAATTCTGCGAGTTTCAGAAGAAGGGGCCTCACGGCCCCTTTTTTCGACCGGGCGGCAGCAATTCATTAAAAACTCATGTATTGTTGCTATTAATGATCTTCATGCAGAGGTTCGCGCGGCTAATGAGAGGCTTGACTCGCAGGGGCGGGTAAAGGTTGTCATTAGTCGCGAGGATGCAGAAGATCGGGTCATACGATGTCTTATCGTGGATTTGACATCATCTATAGATAAAAGGATAGAATTTTGCTTAATCCGATCGTTCGTAAATTCCAGTACGGCCAACATACCGTAACGCTGGAGACCGGCATGATGGCGCGCCAGGCAACTGCCGCCGTTATGGTTAGCATGGATGACACCGCGGTATTCGTTACCGTAGTCGGCCAGAAAAAAGCGAAGCCAGGCCAGGATTTCTTCCCGCTGACCGTTAACTATCAGGAGCGTACTTACGCTGCTGGTAAAATCCCGGGTGGTTTCTTCCGTCGTGAAGGCCGTCCGAGCGAAGGCGAAACCCTGATTGCGCGTCTGATTGACCGCCCGGTTCGCCCGCTGTTCCCGGAAGGCTTCGTTAACGAAGTTCAGGTTATTGCGACCGTCGTTTCCGTTAACCCACAGGTTAACCCGGATATCGTCGCGATGATCGGCGCTTCCGCTGCGCTGTCTCTGTCCGGTATTCCGTTTAACGGCCCAATTGGCGCCGCGCGCGTGGGTTATATTAATGACCAGTACGTGCTGAACCCGACCCAGGAAGAGCTGAAGTCCAGCAAACTGGATCTGGTTGTTGCGGGTACCGAAGCCGCAGTACTGATGGTTGAATCCGAAGCTGAACTGCTGAGCGAAGACCAGATGCTGGGCGCGGTCGTGTTTGGTCACGACCAGCAGCAGGTTGTTATTCAGAACATCAACGACCTGGTGAAAGAAGCCGGTAAACCGCGTTGGGACTGGCAGCCGGAAGTGGTTGATGCCGCGCTGAACGCGCGTGTCGCTGCGCTGGCTGAATCTCGCCTGAGCGATGCGTACCGTATCACCGACAAACAGGAGCGTTATGCTCAGGTTGACGTGATCAAATCCGAAACTATCGCGACCCTGGTTGCGGAAGATGAAACCCTGGACGCTAACGAACTGGGCGAAATCCTGCACGCAATCGAGAAAAACGTGGTGCGTAGCCGCGTACTGGCCGGTGAGCCGCGTATCGATGGTCGTGAAAAAGATATGATTCGTGGTCTGGACGTTCGTACCGGCGTTCTGCCGCGTACCCACGGTTCAGCACTGTTTACCCGTGGTGAAACTCAGGCGCTGGTTACCGCGACCCTGGGCACCGCACGTGACGCGCAGAACATCGATGAGCTGATGGGCGAGCGTACTGACTCCTTCCTGTTCCACTATAACTTCCCTCCGTACTCCGTAGGCGAAACGGGAATGGTCGGCTCTCCGAAGCGTCGTGAAATCGGTCACGGTCGTCTGGCTAAGCGCGGCGTACTGGCCGTGATGCCGACTATCGAAGAGTTCCCGTACACCGTACGCGTGGTTTCTGAAATCACCGAATCGAACGGTTCCTCCTCCATGGCTTCCGTCTGTGGCGCTTCTCTGGCGCTGATGGACGCAGGTGTGCCGGTGAAAGCCGCCGTTGCGGGTATCGCAATGGGTCTGGTGAAAGAAGGCGACAACTTCGTCGTACTGTCTGACATTCTGGGCGATGAAGATCACCTGGGCGATATGGACTTCAAAGTTGCGGGTTCCCGTGAAGGTATCTCTGCTCTGCAGATGGATATCAAAATTGAAGGTATCACCAAAGAGATCATGCAGGTTGCTCTGAACCAGGCTAAAGGTGCGCGTCTGCACATCCTGGGCGTGATGGAACAGGCGATTAACGCGCCGCGCGGCGATATCTCTGAGTTCGCACCGCGTATTCACACGATCAAGATCAGCCCGGACAAAATTAAAGACGTTATCGGTAAAGGCGGCTCCGTTATTCGCGCGCTTACCGAAGAAACCGGCACCACTATCGAAATCGAAGATGACGGTACCGTCAAAATCGCAGCAACCGATGGCGACAAAGCGCAGCACGCGATTCGTCGTATCGAAGAGATCACCGCTGAGATCGAAGTTGGCCGTATCTATAACGGTAAAGTGACCCGCATCGTTGACTTTGGCGCATTCGTTGCCATTGGCGGCGGTAAAGAGGGTCTGGTTCACATCTCTCAGATCGCCGACAAGCGCGTTGAGAAAGTGACCGACTATCTGCAGATGGGTCAGGAAGTGCCGGTTAAGGTTCTGGAAGTTGACCGTCAGGGCCGTGTCCGTCTGAGCATCAAAGAAGCAACTGAACAAACTCAGCCTGCGGCTGCGCCGGAAGCTCCGGCTGCCGAACAGCAGGGCGAGTAAGGTTGCCGTTTGCCCTCCGCATTGCGGAGGGCGCATTGCGGGCAGGAAGCCCTGTTTGCAGCCGGGGAACTGGACGTTCATCCAATCGTTGTCTTCGGGAGTGGGAAATGAAGCCTTTTTTGCGCTGGTGTTTCGTGGCGACAGCTCTCACGCTGGCAGGATGCAGCAACTCTGCCTGGCGTAAGGACGCAGTCCTCGCGGTGCCATTGCAACCGACTTTGCAGCAGGAAGTGATTCTGGCGCGCATGGAACAAATTCTTGCCAGTCGGGCTTTAACCGATGACGAACGCGCACAGCTTTTATATGAGCGCGGAGTGTTGTATGATAGTCTCGGTCTGAGGGCATTAGCGCGAAATGATTTTTCACAAGCGCTGGCAATCCGACCGGATATGCCTGAAGTATTCAATTACTTAGGCATTTATTTAACGCAGGCAGGCAATTTTGATGCTGCCTATGAAGCGTTTGATTCTGTACTTGAGCTTGATCCAACTTACAACTACGCGCACTTAAATCGCGGCATCGCTCTTTATTACGGCGGTCGTGCTAAGTTAGCGCAAGATGATCTGCTGGCGTTTTATCAAGACGATCCCAATGATCCTTTCCGAAGCCTGTGGCTTTATCTCGCCGAGCGTCAGCTCGATGAGAAGCGGGCGCTTGAAGCACTGAGACAGCGCTTAAACAAGTCGGACAAAGAACAATGGGGATGGAACATTGTCGGGTTCTACCTTGGCGACATTAGCGAAAAAGAGCTAATGGACCGTCTGAAGGCAGACGCAACGGATAACACCTCGCTCGCTGAGCATCTCAGTGAAACCAACTTCTATTTAGGTAAGTACTACCTAAGTCTGGGGGACAAGGACAGCGCTACGGCACTGTTCAAACTGGCGGTCGCAAACAACGTTCATAACTACGTTGAGCACCGATACGCATTGTTGGAATTATCGCTCTTGGGCCAGGAGCAAGATGACCTGGCAGAATCGGACCAGCAATAGCTGACGAACACATCAGCCCTTTTTTGATTGCCATCACCTTAGCGGGTGAGGGCGTTGTTGTTCGTTAATACACCTACTTTGAGCCGGTTCACACTTTTCAATGAAAATTACCGTAAATTTTCACGATGAGTTATGTAGACTGGCCGCCATTAATTTTGAGGCACACGTACTACATGGCTGAATTCGAAACCACATTTGCAGATCTGGGCCTGAAGGCTCCCATCCTTGAAGCGCTTAACGATCTGGGTTACGAAAAACCATCTCCGATCCAGGCTGAGTGCATTCCGCATCTGCTGGGCGGCCGCGACGTTCTGGGTATGGCCCAGACGGGTAGCGGTAAAACCGCAGCGTTCTCTTTACCGCTGCTGAACAACATTGATCCTGAGCTGAGAGCACCGCAGATTCTGGTGCTGGCGCCGACCCGCGAACTGGCGGTACAGGTTGCTGAAGCAATGACGGAGTTCTCTAAACATATGCGCGGCGTAAACGTGGTTGCCCTGTACGGCGGCCAGCGTTATGACGTGCAGCTGCGCGCACTGCGTCAGGGGCCGCAAATCGTTGTCGGTACCCCGGGTCGTCTGCTGGACCACCTGAAACGCGGTACGCTGGATCTCTCTAAACTGAGCGGTCTGGTACTGGATGAAGCTGACGAAATGCTGCGCATGGGCTTCATCGAAGACGTAGAAACCATTATGGCGCAGATCCCGGAGGGTCATCAGACCGCTCTGTTCTCTGCCACCATGCCGGAAGCGATTCGTCGTATTACCCGCCGCTTTATGAAAGAGCCGCAGGAAGTGCGCATCCAGTCCAGCGTCACGACTCGCCCGGACATCAGCCAGAGCTACTGGACTGCTTACGGTATGCGTAAAAACGAAGCGCTGGTGCGTTTCCTGGAAGCGGAAGATTTTGATGCGGCGATTATCTTCGTTCGTACCAAAAATGCGACCCTGGAAGTGGCCGAAGCGCTGGAGCGTAGCGGCTATAGCAGCGCTGCGCTGAACGGCGACATGAACCAGTCCCTGCGTGAGCAGACTCTGGAGCGTCTGAAAGACGGTCGTCTGGATATCCTGATTGCAACCGACGTTGCGGCTCGTGGCCTGGACGTTGAGCGTATTAGCCTGGTGGTTAACTACGATATCCCGATGGATTCCGAATCTTACGTTCACCGTATCGGCCGTACCGGTCGTGCGGGTCGCGCTGGCCGCGCGCTGCTGTTCGTTGAGAACCGCGAGCGTCGTCTGCTGCGCAATATCGAACGTACGATGAAGCTGACCATTCCGGAAGTTGAACTGCCGAACGCAGAGCTGCTGGGCAAACGTCGCCTGGAAAAATTTGCCGCGAAAGTTCAGCAGCAGCTGGAAAGCAGCGATCTGGATCAGTACCGCGCGCTGCTGGCGAAAATCCAGCCGTCTGCCGAAGGCGAAGAGCTGGACGTGGAAACGCTGGCCGCAGCGCTGCTGAAAATGGCGCAGGGCGAACGTCCGCTGATCCTCCCGCCGGATGCGCCTATGCGTCCTAAGCGCGAGTTCCGCGACCGTGACGATCGTTTCGAACGTCGTGGCGACCGTAACGATCGTGGCCCGCGCGGCGATCGCGGTGGCGAAGATCGTCCGAAGCGTGAGCGTCGTGACGTTGGCGATATGGAACTGTACCGCATTGAAGTGGGCCGTGATGACGGCGTTGAAGTTCGTCATATCGTTGGCGCCATCGCGAACGAAGGCGATATTAGCAGCCGTTACATTGGTAACATCAAGCTGTTTGGTTCTCACTCCACCATCGAACTGCCGAAAGGCATGCCGGGCGAAGTGCTGCAGCACTTTACGCGTACCCGCATCCTGAACAAGCCGATGAACATGCAGTTGCTGGGCGATGCTCAGCCGCGCCCTGAGCGCAGCGGCGAACGTCGTGGCGGCGGTGAGCGTCGTGAAGGCGGCCGTAGCTTCGGCGGCGGTGAACGTCGTGAAGGTCGTGGTTTCGGCGGTGAGCGTCGCGAAGGCGGCCGTGGTGAAGGTCGCCGTTTCAGCGGTGAACGTCGCGAGGGTGGCCGCGCGCCGCGCCGCGATGATGCTTCAGCGCCGCGTCGTGACGACTCCGCAGGTCGTCGTCGTTTCGGTGGCGATGCATAATTAGCGCTTTCCGCTAACGTAAAGTAAACGATACAGCCCCGATCTTAACGATTGGGGCTTTTTTTATTTCCTTTGTACTCGTGTACTGGTACAGTGCTTCACGTTGATAACAAAAAAAGTATTTTCGACTGGAGATTTCGGCAAATGGCGACACTTACCACTACGGCAACCCGACCGTCCTTATTTGGCGGCGTAGTGATTATCGGCGGGACAATTATTGGTGCGGGCATGTTTTCGCTGCCGGTTGTAATGTCAGGCGCATGGTTCTTCTGGTCTCTGGCGGCGCTGGTTTTTACCTGGTTTTGTATGCTGCATTCCGGGTTGATGATCCTTGAAGCGAACCTGAATTATCGGATTGGTTCGAGCTTCGATACCATTACTAAAGATCTGCTCGGTAAAGGCTGGAATCTGGTTAACGGCGTGTCGATCGCCTTTGTACTTTATATTCTGACTTACGCCTATATCTCCGCCAGCGGCTCGATCCTGCACCATACGTTTAGCGAAATGTCGCTGAACGTACCGGCAAGGGCGGCTGGTTTTGGTTTTGCGCTACTGGTGGCGTTTATCGTCTGGTTGAGCACCAAAGCGGTGAGCCGCATGACGGCCATTGTGCTGGGAGCTAAGGTCATTACCTTCTTTCTTACCTTTGGCAGCCTGTTGGGACACGTCCAGCCGACCACGCTGTTTAACGTGGCTGAACAAAATGCCTCGTATATGCCCTATCTGCTGATGACGCTGCCGTTCTGTCTCGCATCTTTCGGCTATCATGGCAACGTGCCGAGCCTGATGAAGTACTACGGCAAAGATCCGCGCACAATCGTGAAATGCCTGGTTTACGGTACGCTGCTGGCGCTGGGTCTGTACGTGGTGTGGCTGCTGGTGACGATGGGCAATATCCCACGCCCTGAATTTATCGGTATCGCGCAGAAGGGGGGTAACATAGATGTCCTGGTCCAGGCGCTCAGTGGAGTGCTGAACAGCCGGAGCCTGGATCTACTGTTAGTCATCTTTTCGAACTTTGCCGTTGCCAGTTCGTTCCTTGGCGTAACGCTCGGCCTGTTTGATTATCTGGCGGATCTGTTCGGCTTCGATGACTCCGCGCTGGGACGTTTTAAAACAGCGGTACTGACCTTCGTTCCACCGATGGCGGGAGGCTTGCTGTGGCCGAACGGATTCCTCTATGCGATCGGCTATGCAGGTCTGGCCGCGACGATCTGGGCGGCAATTGTACCGGCGCTGCTGGCTCGCGCATCGCGTAAACGTTTTGGCAGCCCATTGTTTCGCGTTTGGGGTGGAAAGCCGATGATCGCTTTGGTGCTGCTGTTTGGGCTGGGTAACGTTATCGTGCATTTCCTCTCAAGCTTTAACGTATTACCCACCTATCAATAATTGAATTTTTTGCTGAGCCAGATTTAACGATCTGGCTCAAAAAATATTTTCTTTAGTTCTCTTTCTGTTTTTAATCGTTCATTTACGAAATATAAAACACCAGAGAAGGCTACTTAGGATAAATTGCCCGAGGGTGCTCCGCTTACGTTGGCCGGGTAAGGCGTTAGCCATCACCTAAGTACATTCACCAGAACCGCTTGGCTATCCGGCTCAAATTCAAATAAATCCCTGTTTTTCGTAGAGCTCCTCTGCCAGCGCTTCACCATGTTCGTCAAAGAAGGCGTTGGCAATGGCGATATTTTCCGCAGAGGTTTTTGACCGCAGCTGGCTACTGCCATCAGCGAACTCAAGATACATATCCGTTTCTGGCGACAGGCTCTGGGATGTGTCTCCCCACCAGTACGGATAGATTATCAGGAAGTTATTTGGTGTTGCTGGCGTGATATAGCTCTCCAGGCCGCGCAGGCAGACGATTAACGGCAGGAAGACGCTAAAACTTTCGGATAAGAAGATAGAGTCCATAGTGAGGATCTGCTTTTCTTTATCGTAATGGATATGTTCTGCGTAGATATTATCCCGACTATTACCTGAGTTGCAGCCTGCCAGCTGATTGAGCATTTTGCTCGGATCGCCGCATACTCTTTTTTCTTCATTAAACCAGGCCAGCCAGTCGCTATAGTCGGTAATATTTTTCACCGGGGAGGCAAAAAACTGCTCCAGCTTTTCTTCGGTGATATGTACATGAAGAAAAATGATGAAGGTTCACTCATAATTCAATTCCTGTTGTTTAATCCGTGCAGGCTATTTTATATATCAGAAAACGTCAGAGGTGGCGAAGTAAAGTTAAGGTATATTAATTTTCAATGGGTTAGGTGGAATGGTTCCTGTGATAAATATTTTGTCTCAATGCTCTCAGGCCGGATTGAAGTATAGAGATCTGAATGTAATATATTACACGGGCTAAATACGTCATACAGGGATGTGCGGTAAATGAAGAGTATTGTTTTTATTATTGCTGTGGCAATTTTTGCGGTGCTTTTTGTCTGGAACATGTTGCCGGAGAGGAGTGATTCGGTAATCTTCCTGCCGCAGGAAAAGACAAATTCAGCCTCAACGGTTAAACAGATGATTTATCCCGGCGATCGCCTGTTTATACGCATTCTGAAGGCGGAAGATAAACTGGAATTGTGGTTCAGTAAGAGCGGGAAGCCCTATGAACTCTATAACACCTGGACCATCTGCGCCTGGTCTGGCGGGTTTGGGCCGAAAAAGGCTGAAGGGGATGGTAAAAGCCCGGAGGGGTTTTACGCTACCACCAAAGCGCTACTGAATCCCAATAGCCGCTATCATCGGGCTTTTAACATTGGTTATCCCAACGATTATGATCGGGCTAACGGCTATACCGGCAGCTTTATTATGGTTCATGGGAGCTGCGTTTCGGCGGGGTGTTTCGCGATGACTGATGCCGGCATTGATGAGATCTATAATCTGGTGGCGCAGGCGCTGAACAGCGGGCAGGAAACCATTCCGCTTTATATCTTTCCGTTTTCCATGACGGAGCAGAATATGCAACGAGCTGCGATGTGGCCGGAATATACGTTCTGGCGTTCGTTAAAACCGGCGTACGACTATTTTGAGAAATACCACCGGCTTCCTGAAATTAGGGTTGTCAATCGGCGCTATACCCTTGTCACACCCTGATATTCAGGCGGCAAAAGTCGATTCGCCGCCTGATGAACAGCGCTACCCGATCAGCTCTTCTTTCACCTGCATCGCCAAATCAAATGAATGCAGGCGCGCCTGATGATCGAAGATTTGGCCGTTAACCATGATCTCATCAGCCTGGGTCTCCCGTAGGATCGATGCCAGCCCGTGGCGGATTTTCGCTTTATCGCCGACCAGCGACATGCTCAGCGCCTGCTGAACGCCGTACTGCTCTGAAGCGGACCACAGCTGATGCATATTTTGCACCGGCGGCGGCAGTTGTCCGGTCTCGCCCCGGCGCAGTTTGACGAACGCCTGCTGCATGGACGTAAACAGAAATTCCGCATCTCTGTCGCTATCGGCGGCAATAATGTTAATGCATACCATCGCATACGGCTTCTCTAACCGTTCTGACGGCTGGAAGTGGGTGCGGTAGAGGTGCAGGGCCTGGAAGAGCATATCCGGCGCGAAGTGCGAGGCAAAGGCGAACGGCAGCCCCAGCTGCGCCGCCAGCTGAGCGCTGTAAAGGCTTGAGCCGAGCAGCCAGACAGGTATCTTCTCGCCATAGCCGGGAACCGGCCGTACGTGCGGATTAGGATCGCGGGCATCGAACCAGTCCACCAGCTCCGCGACATCGCGCGGGAAGTTATCAACATCGCCGCTCATATGGCGACGCAGCGCGCGCATGGTCGGCTGATCGCTACCTGGCGCGCGCCCAAGGCCGAGATCGATACGACCGGGGTAGAGCGTATTGAGCGTGCCGAACTGCTCGGCAATCACCAGCGGCGAATGGTTCGGCAGCATCACGCCGCCGGATCCCAGATGCAGAGTGGTGGTATGGGCGGCAAGATAGCCAATCAGCACCGAGGTCGCGGCGCTGGCAATACCGACCATATTATGGTGCTCGGCCAGCCAGTAGCGATGATAACCGCGTTTTTCCGCCAGCTGCGCCAGATCTAAAGAGTGTGAGAAAGCTTCCTTTGCGGAAGATCCTTGCGGGATCGGCGCCAGGTCGAGCACCGAGAATGAAACAGATTTGTCAGTCATAAAGGCTCACTTTGCTACAGCATAGTCATCAGATTGAAGGTCTTCTTCCAGCCTGGCGCATCCGCGATACGCCTGCCAGAAAAGCTGCATTTTTAATAGTGCATTAAAAAGCAGCGATAGCCATTAACAAAGTGAGCGGTTAATCAGCACCGCAGTTCCAGTCCGGCCAGCCGCCGCCAGTAGCCGTTGCAGTCGCTGTTCGCCGTCAGCGGTAGCGGCGCAGCGCCGTTCTCATTTGCCCGGAAGGCGTCCAGCATCGCAAAGGTTTCGCTGCCCAGCGGCGACAGGCGGACCATATCCACCAGCCCGTGCATGGTGCTTAGCTCATTCCCGAGGTTATAGACGTAGCCGCTCATGGTCTGAATGCCGTTGAGGACGAATACCTGCTGGTTCTCCTGTGAGAGCACGTCGCGCCCGTTAGGATATTTAATGCAGCAGGTTTCGCACTCGTCTTTGGGTCGGTCTTCCGAACGGGCGGTAAAGCAGCGGGCGGAGTAGGCCAGCGGCAGATGGCCGTAGCTCAGCACCTCTACCTCAAACTGGTTGCGAATGCCCAGTTCGTCGCACTGGGTCAGCAAGTTCGCCAGCCAGTCGCGGGAAAGCTCGACCGGCATACACCAGCGCACCATACCTTGCTTAAGCAGCAGACGCAGGGTGACGGCGTTGTAGCAGTTGAGCGCA
This sequence comes from Klebsiella sp. S69, assembly GCF_016516145.1. NCBI lineage: Bacteria > Pseudomonadati > Pseudomonadota > Gammaproteobacteria > Enterobacterales > Enterobacteriaceae > Klebsiella > Klebsiella sp. S69. The sequence continues at coordinate 71,245 of NZ_JACVUU010000006.1, forward strand.
TGGCCAGCGACGAACGGCAGCTTACGTTCCGCGCACAGGTTAACGACGCCGAGATCGCTGGCTTCAATCAGAAATTCGCCGTTATCGACATAGCGCTTCAGTTCGCCCAGTTCCGAGGACGCCTGCACCAGCGCGAGGGTGGAAAGCACTACCTGTTTGCCGCTTCCCGCCAGCGCTTTCGCCATCTCGATCCAGTCGCCGACTTTGGTGGCGCGGCGTTTGCTGCATACCGCTTCGCCGAGATAAATCGTGTCCGCGCTGCAGCTGGCTGCCTGCTGGTAAAAATCTTCCAGCGTCTCTTTTGGCCAGTAATAAAGCACCGGCCCTAATGAATATTTCATTGCTGTTCTCACTGCCATTTACGGTGATAGGCGCCAAGGGTGGTTTGCGTCCCTTCGGACATCGAACCGAGGGTCTCCATCCACGCGGACTGCGGCACGAAGTTTTGCGGATCGGCTTTGCAGCGATCGATCGCCTGACGCCAGACTTTCGCCACTTGGGTGACGTACGCCGGACTGCGCTGGCGGCCCTCGATTTTGACCGAGGCAATATTTGCCGCCATCAGCTCCGGCAGCAGCTCCAGGGTGTTCAGGCTGGTGGGCTCTTCCAGTGCGTGGTAGCGCTCGCCGTCGACCAGATACCGCCCTTTACAGAGGGTGGGATAGCCGGCATTTTCACCATCTCGATAGCGGTCAATCAGCACTTCGTTAAGGCGTGATTCCAGTCCCTGCGGCGTTTGCTGCCAGCGCACGAAGCGTGCCGGCGAACAGGCGCCGACGGTATTCGGTGATTCGCCGGTCAGATAAGAGGAAAGATAGCAGCGGCCTTCCGCCATAATGCACAGGCTGCCGAAGGCGAAGACCTCCAGCGGCACCGGCGTGGCGCGGGCCAGCTGTTTGACCTGGTGAATCGACAGTACGCGCGGCAGCACCACGCGGGCGACGTCAAAGTTGCGATGATAAAATTTTACCGCTTCTTCGTTAGTGGCCGAGGCCTGAACGGAAACGTGACGCTCGATGTGCGGGTAGCGCTCGGCGGCATACTCCAGCATTGCGATATCGGCGAGGATCAGCGCGTCGGCGCCCAGCTGGGCCGCCATATCTACCGCGCGCTGCCAGCGGGCATAGCCATCAGGATGCGCGAAGGTATTGATGGCAATATGCAGTTTACGACGATGCTGGTGCACAAAGCTGACGGCTTCCTGCAGTTTCTTTTCGGTGAAATTAAGGCCGGCAAAGTGGCGGGCGTTGGTGTCATCTTTCAGCCCGATATAGACGGCATCGGCGCCGTTTTCGATGGCCGCCTTAAGCGCCGGAAGATTACCGGCTGGGCAGAGCAGCTCCATAATTTTTCCTGAAAAACGCGGCCCGTCAGGGACGCTGGATGGTTAATGAGCTGGGATTTTAGTTAACCTTCTGGTGACAATTTTTGATTTGAGGCAGTTAAAAGCGTATTGGCGGGATCAATACCAGCGGCCCGACATTGTGATTTTGTTGATTTACGCCGCTATGTCGTTTATTTGATATGGCACAATAGAGGAACTATTGCATTCATGGAGTAAAGCTTGTGTTGGATAAACTGCGTTCCCAACTGGTTCACTTTGGCCCGTCGTTAATAAGCGTGCCGGTTAAGCTGGCGCCTTTTGCCCTCAAGCGCCAGGTGCTGGAACAGGTATTAAGCTGGCAGTTTCGCCAGGCGCTGGCGGATGGGGAACTGGATTTTCTCGAGGGGCGCTGGTTAAGTATTCATGTGCGTGATATCGGCCTGCTGTGGTATACCTCGGTGATTAACGGCCGTCTGGTGGTCAGCCCGGCGGCAGAAGCGGACGTCAGCTTTAGCGCCGACGCCAGCGACCTGCTGATGATTGCGGCGCGCAAGCAGGATCCGGATACGTTGTTCTTCCAGCGTCGCCTGGTTATCGAAGGCGATACCGAGCTGGGTCTTTATGTAAAAAACCTGATGGATGCTATTGAGCTGGAGCAGATGCCCAGGGCGCTGCGTATTATGCTGCTGCAGCTGGCGGACTTTGTTGAAGCAGGCCTGAAAGGCCCGCAGAAACCTGAACAGACATCGGTAGGTGAGGCATGCTGATTCGAGTAGAAATTGGGATTGATGCACCGGGAATCGACGCGCTATTGCGTCGTACCTTCGGCAGCGATGCGGAAGCGCAGCTGGTGCACAGCCTACGTGAAGATGGCCTGATCACGCTGGGCGTGGTGGCGACGGATGACGAAGGTCAGGTCGTGGGCTATGCGGCCTTTAGCCCGGTTGCCGTTGAAGGCGAAGAGCTGCAGTGGGTTGGACTGGCTCCGCTGGCGGTCGATGAAAGCTACCGCGGTCAGGGCATCGGTCGTCAGCTGGTCTATGAAGGGCTCGATTCACTGAACGAGTTTGGCTATGCCGCTGTTGTCACCCTTGGCGATCCGGCGCTTTATGGTCGTCTGGGCTTTGAACCCGCAGCGCGTTTTAATCTGCACTGCCGTTGGCCGGATAGCGCGGAAGCTTTCCAGGTTCACCGCCTGGCCGATAACGCCCTTGATGGCGTCAGCGGGCTGGTCGAATACAGCGACCACTTTAACCGCTTCTGAGGCTTTCCAGCAGCGCCTCAAACGAACCGTCTCCGGCAATGAGGCGCTCTTTCTGGCGCTTCGTTAGCTGCTTGATACGATACTCCAGTCGTAATGCTAGTGAGTGTTCACCAACTTCCTGGCTGAAGGCCAGCTGAAGCTCTCCCTTACCACGCAGCGCTTTCGCGCCTTTGCCGTCCTGGTGCTGGCAAAAGCGGCGTGAGACATCGGTAGTAATCCCGGTATAAAGGCGATTATCGGCGGTACGAATCAGATAGAGAAACCAGCACACGGTACAGAGGTCGCTATGTTAAGGTGTGAGCACCATAACATACTGGAGAGTAAAGATGGATACGCTCGCCGCTATCAGCCGTTGGCTGGGAAAGCAGCATGTCGTGACCTGGTGCGTCGCCCGCGATGACGAGCTGTGGTGCGCCAATGCCTTTTACGTTTATGACCCGGAAAAGGTCGCCTTTTATTTGCTTAGTGATGAAAAAACGCGCCACGGCCAGATGACCGGGAAAGGCGCCAGGGTGGCCGGAACGGTAAACGGCCAGCCGAAGACCGTCGCCTTGATCCGCGGCGTCCAGTTTAAAGGCCAAATTCGCCGCCTGTCCGGGGAGGAAGAGGCGGCGATGCGTAAGCGTTACGTCAGCCGTTTTCCGGTTGCCCGCATGCTATCGGCGCCCGTCTGGGAGATTCTCCCCGATGAGCTTAAGTTCACCGATAACACGCTGGGCTTTGGTAAAAAGCTGCACTGGCTGCGTGAATCAGGCACCGAGCAGACGTAAAGCTTCTCGATTAAACGCCGGCAGGTCGTCCGGGGTTCTGCTGGTCACCAGCTGCTCGTTGTCGATAACCACTTCCTGATCGTAGAATTCGCCACCGGCGTTTTTCACGTCGACGATGATAGGCTTCACGGCCGTCAGCTTACGCCCGCGAATCACATCGGCGCTAATCAACAGCTGCGGACCGTGACAGATGGCGAATACCGGTTTGCCGCTGTTCACAAAATCGCGGGTGAAGGTGACAAAGCGTTCGTCTCCGCGCAGCGCGTCCGGTGAATAACCGCCCGGTAGCAGCAGAGCGTCGAAGTCGGCAGGGGTGACGTCATCAATGGCTTGATCGATAACGACTTCAGCTTCCCCTTTTTTCCCTTTTACCTTCTTCCCCGCCTGTTTTTCAATCGTCACGACCTCATGACCGGCCAGACGATAGGCGTCCGCGGGTGAGGTGAACTCCGAGTCTTCAAAGTCGTCGGTAATTAAAACGGCTATCTTCTTACTCATTCTTCCTCCAGTGTTTTGGTGTGGAATGAGGCATTTCCCTGATGATGATGGATAATTACCTCGTAGAGTATTAAGTCTGGAACATGAGGCTGGGATCGCAACATAGAAAAATCTGCAAAGGAGTTTCGATGAGTCAGGTACTGATAACGGGGGCAACCGGGTTAGTTGGCGGTCACTTACTTCGAATGCTACTCAACGCGCCGGGCGTTAAGTCCGTTGCCGCCCCGACGCGTCGGCCGCTGGCCGATATCTCCGGCGTCTTTAACCCCCACGATCCGCAGCTAACGGACGCTCTGGCGCAGGTTGTCGATCCGATAGATATCGTTTTTTGCTGTCTGGGGACTACCCGCCGGGAAGCGGGTAGCAAAGAGGCGTTTGTGCATGCTGATTATACGCTGGTCATTGATACCGCGCTGGTGGGAAAAAAGCTGGGCGCGCAGCATATGCTGGTCGTCAGCGCGATGGGGGCCAATGCGCATTCGCCCTTTTTCTATAATCGCGTAAAAGGTGAGATGGAAGAGGCGCTGATTGCGCAGCAGTGGCCGCGCCTGACCATTGCCCGCCCGTCAATGCTGATAGGCGAGCGCGAAAAAAAACGCGCCGGCGAAACGCTCTTTGCGCCGCTTTTCAATCTGCTGCCGGGAAATCTGAAGTCAATAGAGGCGCGGGACGTGGCGAGCGCGCTACTCGCGGAGGCGCTATCGCCCACGCAGGAGGGCGTACAAATTCTCTCTTCGTCGCAGCTGCGCGAAAGGGCGGCACGCTCGGGGGATTACTGATTTCCAAAATTTCCCCGGAGGCGTAGTATTCATGTCCTCAATTTATCATGACACTCCCCGGGGAATGCTATGGCTGGTCAGTCTTCATCTCAGGCGGCATCACCGTTTCAATGGTGGAAGCCCGCGCTCTTTTTTCTCGTCGTTATCGTTGGTCTGTGGTTCGTTAAATGGCAACCCTACTATGGCAAAGCCTTCACCGCCGCAGAGACGCACAGTATCGGCAAATCCATCCTTGCTAACAGTAACGCTAACCCTTTCGCTGCGGCCTGGGATTACGCCCTGGTCTATTTCATGGCCGTATGGAAAGCGGCGGTCCTGGGCGTACTGCTGGGTTCGCTGATTCAGGTGCTGATCCCGCGTGACTGGCTGCTGCGCACGCTGGGGCAGGCGCGTTTTCGCGGTACGCTGCTGGGAACCGTATTCTCTCTGCCGGGCATGATGTGTACCTGCTGCGCCGCACCGGTGGCGGCAGGAATGCGTAAACAGCAGGCCTCGATGGGCGGCGCGCTGGCGTTCTGGCTGGGCAATCCGCTGCTCAATCCGGCGACGCTGGTGTTTATGGGCTTTGTGCTGGGCTGGCAGTTTGCGCTGGTGCGCCTGCTGGCTGGGCTGGCGACGGTGCTGGTGGTCGCAACGCTGGTGCAGAAATGGGTAAAAGAGGCGGCGACGCAGCCGGTTTCGATGCCTGAACAGCCGGTTGTAACCGTGCAGGACGGTTTCTTTAGCCGCTGGCTGCGCGCTCTCTGGACGCTGTTCTGGAACACTATCCCGGTTTATATTCTGGCGGTGCTGGTGCTGGGAGCCGCGCGGGTGTGGTTATTCCCTCATGCCGATGGGGTGGTGGATAACACGCTGTTCTGGGTGATTGCTATGGCGATTGCCGGCTGCCTGTTTGTTATTCCGACGGCGGCGGAGATTCCGATAGTGCAGACGATGATGCTGGCAGGTATGGGCGTGGCGCCCGCGCTGGCGCTGCTGATTACGCTGCCTGCTGTCAGCGTACCGTCACTGATTATGCTGCGGAAAGCGTTTCCGGCGAAGGCGCTGTGGCTCACCGGCGTGATGGTGGCGCTGTGCGGCGCGGTGGTTGGCGGGCTGGCTTTAATCTGATGACTTTCCCGGAGGCGGCGCTGCGCGCCTGTCCGGGCTACTTGCTGATGACCTTCCCGGAGGCGGCGCTGTGCGCCTGTCCGGGCTACGGGTCTACAGCAGGCGATGAACCCGTAGCCCGGCTCAGCAAAGCGCAAGCCGGGAGGGTTAACGTTTACTTGATATAGGTAAAAGCGGTGGTGACGCGAGTCACGCCGCTTACCCGGCTGGCGATATCCGCCGCCGCGCGTCCTTCACGGTCGGTAACCAGACCCATCAGGAACACTTCGCCATTTTCGGTTGTTACCTTCACGTTGGAGGATTTCACCTGGTCGGTACCCAACAGCTGGGAGCGGACTTTGGTGGTGATCCAGGTATCCGAAGAGGCGGTACCTAAGCCGATCGGCTGGCCCTGACGCACTTCATTAAACACCTCCGTTGTCCCTTCTACGCCCATTGCGATTTGCTTCGCGCGCGCGGAGAGGTCTGGCGTTGGAGACTGACCGGTCAGCAGGACTTTACCCTGGTAGGCGGTCACGTTGATGCGGGCCTGTTTCTTAATTTGTTCATCTTTGGATAGCGCGCTGTTGACGCGTAGCTCCAGCGTGCTGTCATCCACCTGAGTACCTACCGTACGCGGGTCCGTCGCGGCTTTGGTGCCGACCGCTGCCGTGCCAACTACCGCTGCGGCAACGCATCCCTGAAGCAGTAGCGCAGACAGCAGAATGGCGAGGGGCGAGAGAGCCTTCATGTGTTCTCCTTAATCGTCCTGGTGTGGAAAAAGCGTGTTATCGATCAAATCGCACAGACAATTGACGGTGAGCATGTGCATTTCCTGAATTCGCGCGCTGCGATGCGAGGGAATGCGGATTTCGACGTCCTGCTGCCCTAAGAGGCCAGCCAGTTCACCGCCGTCATAACCGGTTAACGCCACGATAGTCATATCGCGGGTGACCGCCGCTTCCACGGCTTTCACGATATCCCGGCTATTGCCGCGCGTAGAAATCGCCAGCAGTACGTCGCCGGCGTGTCCCAACGCACGCACCTGCTTGGCATAGATTTCATCATGCAGGCGATCGTTGGCAATTGCGGTTAAGACCACATTATCGGTATTTAGTGCAATGGCGGGTAAACCAGGGCGTTCAGTTTCGAAACGATTAATCATGCTGGCAGCAAAATGCTGCGCGTTGGCGGCGGAAGTGCCATTACCACAACAGAGAATTTTGTTGCCGTTCAGCAGCGATTGTACGAGCGTCATAGCCGCACGGGAGATGGCGTCCGGGAGTGCTTCCGCTGCTGCAATTTGGGTTTGAATGCTTTCGGTGAAGCAGGCTTTGATTCTGTCGAGCACGGGATCCCTTAATTCATTTTACCCATCATACTTCAGGTTGCTTGTGCGTTGGCTGCGCTCGTTCGCCCGAATCACTGACTTGAGTCAGCTCATCGGGACTTTCTCGCTTGCCGCGTTACTCGGCCTGCGGTCTCGCCCCTTCGGGGCCAGCGCCAGCGCTGTTCAAAGCACAAGTGCTTTGTCCTGCAACTCCAATTATTTTGGGTGTACGCTATTCGCCAAAGGCGTTTTTTAGCCATTGGATGTCGTTTCCGGTGAAGGCTACCACATCGAAACGGCAATCCACAGTCTCAAAGCTCCCATTCTGTCGGCAGAGCCACAGACGCGCGGCTTTGAGCAGTCTTTGTTGCTTTTGCGGCGTGACGCTGGAAGCGGCATCGCCGTAGCTTGCGCTGCGACGATAGCGTACTTCGACAAATACGGTGACGCTACCGTCGCGCATGATGAGGTCAATCTCGCCGCCGCGCTCGCGGACGTTGGCGGCGATAAAGCGCAAACCCTGGCGCTCCAGCCAGCGGCGCGCCTGCATTTCCCAGGCATCGCCGGTCTGTTTACTTAGTTGGCTGCGACGATTTGCCCACCCTGGTATTTGAGCCATGACAGTTTCCTGTTGATCACGCAATCCTGCGTGGCCGTAAGATCGCCGGTATTGCCGTTCAGCTCAAAGCCTGGCACCTGGCGCATCTGCGAGAAGTGGTTGGCCAGAGACCAGGCGTCGGCGCCCATGGCGTACAGGCGCGCCAGCGAGTAGTCGTTACGAACGGCGGCCAGCGCCTGCTGCTGCAGCGCCGGGTTGCTTCCCGCCAGCATCGGGATTTCGCTGTATTGCAGGCCTTCCATCTCCAGACGGAAGTCCGGGCCGGAGGTTCCCTGGGCGCTGCGGGAGCTGGCGTACAACGTCACGCCGCTCTGGCTACCGTTACGCAGGGCAATCATCGGCTTGACGTAAGCAATTTGTTCCGGCGTCGCCAGGATGTACGCGGCGTCGACGCCGCCGGTGCTGCTGACCGGCACATCGCTCGGGCTTCCCAGAGCGCTGTCCTGCGCTGACGGCAGGGTAGAAACCGGCGTACCGCTTAATGAAATACCGCTGTTAACGCTGCCGCGCAGCTCGGCCGTGGAACCTAAACGCTGTTGCAGTACCGTGCCGCCCCCCAGCTTCAGCCACTCATTGGCAAAGGCATTAACCACGCGATCGCCCAGCGCGCCGCGCGGCACCAGCAGCAGCGGAGTCTGTTTACCCTGATCGTGTATGTGGTGCGCCGCGTCGCGAGCTTCGTCTTCCGGAGAGAGGGCGAAATAGCAGATATTAACCCGGTTTTCGATTTTCTCCGGCTGGTTGAGCGCCAGCACGTTCAGCGAGGTATTGCTCTTGATGACCTGTTCGACGTTATCTTTCAGCAGCGGGCCGACGACGATGGTCGCGCCGTCCTGCTGTACCTGAGCCAGTAGCTGGCTCATCGGTTGCGTGGTGGTGTCATAAATTTTCAGCTCGGCGGCCGGGTTAGCCGGGGTGGCGGACACAGCCTGAGTCTGCGGTGCCTGTACCGGCTGGCTGGTGGTCTCCGGCGCCGGGGCGGATGTCGCCTCCGGTGCGGTGACCGGCGCCTGAGCTTGCGCCTGGTCGGCAGCTGGCGTTTGTACCGGCGCTTGAGCGCTGTTCGTCGCCGTCAGATCGGTTACTTCCGCCTGCGACGGGCTTACCACTGCGCTATCGGCAACATTCGCCGCCTGGGCGACCTGGGCGGGCACCGCGCTTCCGGAAACGGCAGGCGCGCCGTTTTTCGCCGCTTCAAAGCCCTGCTGGATAGTCCGGCCAAAAATGGCCGCCTGGCCGTTAAGCGGCAGCAGCAGCGCGATTTTATTGGTCGATGCGGCCTGGTAGTTTTGCATATTGACGAGCTGCGTCGGCAGCATTTTCGCGCCCGGGTTTTGCGGATAGCGGGTCTGCCAGTCTTTGATGCCTGCTTTGAGCATCGTCGGATCGCTGCGGTTATCAAACCACATGCGCTGCAGGTCCAGCCAGCCCTGCAGAACGTTCTCGTCGGCGTTAATCACCAGCGCGTAGGCCTGATCTTTGGTCATCGCGGTGAGCGCTTTCCAGGTCGCGTCGATGTTCTTCTGCTTTTGCGCGGCCAGGCTCAGCAGCGGCTGCTGGGCGACCAGGGCCCGCAGCAGGTTCAGCGAAGGCTGCCCCTGGCTGGCGTCAATTTGCGCCTGCCAGTAGCGCGGCAGCTGGTTCTGCTCAAAGCTTGCCGGATCGAGTTTGCTCAGCAGCGCCTGCGCGCTCTGGAAGTCGTTCTGCGCCAGCTTCACTTCTACCGCCAGCAACGACCGTTCGCGACTTTGCGCAGCGTTAAGACCGGACGGCAGCTGGTTGAACAGCTCAACGGCCTGCGGTTTCTTACCTTCTTTCAGCAGTGCACGAATGGCGAGTAATTGCCAGTTGGTCTTGCTATCATTCGAGCTTTGCTGCATCTGTTGCAGATAGTAACTGGAGTCTGCCTGTGCCGTACCCTGCAAATACGCCGTGCTTTGGTCCGGGGTGTGGGTGCCGCAGCCGGCAAAGATCAGAGCGGCCAGCAGTACGGGCAGACAACGCACGGGTTTAGAACGAAGAAATGTTGACGGTACCATATGTGTCCAGTGATATTTTTTTGGCTCAATGCTCAATATTAATTCGGCAATACGGACGAGACAATGAAACAACACGAATCAGCAGATAATTCTCAGGGACAGCTCTATATTGTGCCCACTCCGATAGGGAATCTGTCTGATATCACGCAACGCGCGCTGGAAGTGTTGCAAGCCGTTGATTTAGTTGCGGCCGAGGATACCCGCCATACCGGTTTGTTGCTGCAGCATTTTGCGATTAACGCCCGGTTATTTGCGCTTCATGACCATAACGAGCAGCAAAAAGCGGAAACGCTGGTGGCGAAGCTAAAAGAGGGGCAAAACATCGCCCTGGTCTCCGATGCCGGAACCCCGCTGATTAACGATCCCGGCTATCATCTGGTGCGTACCTGCCGCGAGGCCAATATTCGCGTGGTGCCGCTGCCCGGCCCCTGCGCGGCGATTGCGGCGCTGAGCGCGGCGGGGCTGCCGTCGGATCGTTTCTGCTACGAAGGTTTTCTGCCTGCGAAGTCTAAAGGGCGTCGCGATACGCTGAAGGCGCTGGAAGAAGAGCCGCGCACCATTATCTTCTATGAATCGACCCACCGCCTGCTGGAAAGCCTGGAAGATATCTGCACGGTACTGGGCAAGTCCCGCTACGTGGTGCTGGCGCGAGAGCTAACCAAAACCTGGGAATCGATTCACGGCGCGCCCATCGGCGAGCTGCTGGCATGGGTGAAAGAAGATGAAAACCGCCGTAAAGGCGAGATGGTGCTGATCGTCGAGGGTTTTAAAGCGCAGGAAGAGGCGCTGCCGGCGGTGGCGCTGCGCACGCTGGCCCTGCTGCAGGCCGAGCTACCGTTGAAAAAAGCCGCTGCCCTGGCCGCAGAAATTCACGGCGTGAAGAAAAACGCGCTGTATAAGTATGCTCTGGAGCAGCAGGGAGCGTAGGGCTTAATATGTATTTCTACATCCCTGATTTCGTTCAGGCAGGCCATCGGGGATGTAGAATTTAGAAAAATATAAATGTAACTCATCTTACGACAACGGTAATCGTAGCCGTACCTTTAAATGGGCCGGGTTGCAACTGTCCACCGATCAGGTTAACAGGATAGGCTTGCATCCGTGAATGACCAATTCCTGATGAGTCTAATGTGATTAACCCGTTATGGAAAGGGATTAAATTATTACTCACAGTTATGTTAGCCATTTGAATACCTACGTCTGGCACGTTATCGGATTCTCTACGGCGGGCAACCAGACTGTAATCATCGACCACATCCTCCCCTTCTATTTGCATGAATAAGGTGTTTTTAATGGTGGATGTATCACCACAATCGTAATTTATATCAAATTGTATTGGCGTATAGCCTTCCGGCCTTTGACCTTTGGTGATAAATCGTGAAGCGTTAATATTACCGAGATTGACCTGAATAATATCGCCTTCGTTTATCTTGCAGCTTTGCGGTACGGTAATACTGCCCTGGAGATAGATATCGGCAAGATCTTTAAATACGCCTTTAGCATAAGCAGTCGAGCTGCTCCATGCCGACTGGAGGGTGGCGATATGCGTACTGGGGATCTCCATCCGGCCTAAAAAAGGCCTGGAGACGCGAAAGGTAATGCTGATGTTACTGCCCACGGTAAATGCCCCGGCGCGCTGATCGTCAGGATCCCCATTACATACGCCATTATCGTTTGCAGCCTTAAAATAACCTTCGCCTCTAGCCGGTGAGTTTATGTTAGTAGGAACCGTAAGCGCCGATACGCCAGGTACATCGGTAATCACCGTTTTAATATCCAGACTGTCATTTAATTTTTGAAATCCGGAATAGCCGGAGTTAGCTAACGGCGTGGTTGTTGAATAGTAGAGATTAACCCCGGTGTTGGCAGGACAGTCGCAAACCATTTTATAGCTACCGCCAGAGGTGGTGCCGGAGGTCAGGTCTATTAAAGTCCCGGCGACGTTTTGCTCTTTTGTCCACTCGTTGGCAAAGCTGGTGGTAAAATTAACAGGCCCGCCTACGGCTTCGCAGCCGCCCATCGCCGCGCGTGCCGGTGCTGCGGCAAACAGGGCGAGAGCAATGCCGCCGGTTAAAAGATAAATCGCGTTTTTCATGGTGTTTTGTTCCTTAGCGGCATGTTGTCGTGGCCCGAATAACGGAGGCTGTGCGCTGGCCGTTAGCGGGCAGGCTAAACGTAAATCGGCACTGCTGATGCTCTTCATTCCCCCAGCGCACGTTCCAGGCCTGCGGCCGTTCGTTGACGCCGGTGAGATAGAGCACGCCGCCTTCATCAACAATGCTCTGCTGCTGGCTTTCGCTGCTGGCCATCGCGCCAAACGGCAGCGGTTTACCGTTTCTGTCGGTCAGCGTCAGCAGCACGCGCTGGCCAATTTTGGCGCTAAACTGCGCGGTCACAGCCGCTCCCTGACTCGGAACCACCAGCTTCATGGTCTGGGTGACGTCGACGTCATCCGGCATCATGGTGGTATCCAGATAGATACGGTTCTCCTGATAAGAGGTCAGGTAGGGGATCACGGCATAGCCGAAGTAGTCGGTAGCGATTCCGGGATAGTTTTTGACGCGTATACCAGAGGCGCCATCGGCATCAATCAGCGCAAAGGCGTTACCCAGCGGCTGCGACAAGGTGACGCCGTGGCTGTGCGCCACGATGCCGCCGGCCAGGCCATAGCTCATCTGGCGGTTATCGGAACTGTAATCGTAACCGGCGTTGACGGTGCCGTAGGCGGAACGATAGCTGCCGTAGAGGTTGCTGCCGTTGCTGTCGTTATTCTCGCTCTGCCGCTGTTTCAGGCTGTAGCTCAGACGGCTATCTTCCAGTAGAGTGCCGTTGATCCCGACTTCATGCTGGGTCGCTTGCTCCTTCTGGCTGGTGATCCGCCAGTTGGCGTTAGCGTGCGGTAGCCAGCGGTCCAGCGGTACGCTGAGGCTAATGGACAGCGAACGATCGCTGTCGCGATCGGCATAGTCGGTAAACTGCCCGCTGACGTTATAGCTGACTCCCCACAGGTTGCCGCTGAGGCCAATCGACAGGTTTTTGTCCTTCTGCCCTTTATCCCAGTACTCCTGCTGCGAACCGGAAGCGTAAAAACTGACGCCGGTAAACAGATTCTGATTAATGCTGAACTGGATTTCGCTGCTCTGCCGATCGTCAGCGTCGATATCCCGCTGGTTGGCATCTGAGAACGTGAAGTAGCCAGTGCTGGTATAGCGGTAATAGCCCAGCGATAGATTGGTGCCGGTCTCTGGAATATCTTTAATGTACTGGATGCGCCAGCTGTAGCCGGAATCGCTGTCGCCGTTATCAAAGCGGGTATCCGCCCGGCCAATATCCATCGACAGGGCACCAAACTCTCCCAGCGTACCGCCGATACCCAGAGTTAACGCCTGGTAATCCTCGGAGCCCGTCAGGCCGCCGTACAGCGTAAAGGTGTTACTCAGGCCGTAAATCCCCGTAGTTTCAATGAACTCCGGTTCTTTACTGTCCTCCGAGTCTGCCGCCCGAAAGCGCCCGGCGGTGACGCTATATTTGAGATGCCCCGGCCGCTGCATCATCGGCAGGGAGGAGAACGGCTGTACAAAATGGCGCGTGGTGCCGTCAGCCTCTTCAATCGTCACGTCTAAATCGCCGCTGAATGAGGAGGGGTACAGATCGTTGATCTCGAAAGCGCCGGCAGGCACGGTGCTCTGGTAAATGGTGTAACCGTTCTGACGAACCGTCACGATAGCGCTGGAGTTAGCGATCCCGCGGATCGTCGGCGCAAAGCCGCGCTGGCTGTTAGGCAGCATGCTGTCATCGGAATAGAGCCGCGCGCCGGTAAACTGATAGCTGGAGAACACGCTACCGTCAGTCGCGCTTTCGCCCATCACCAGCTGCGATTTGAGGCTTTTGATATCCCGCTGCAGCCAGGTATTAATGCTGTCCCACTGCGAAGTGTCGCTGTTGTGCGTCCAGGTCGAGTAGTTGCGCAGCCGCCACGGGCCGAGGTTGGCGCCGTTCTGCATGTTCAGATACTGGCGCCTGCTGCGCTCGCCGCCGTCGTAGCGGCTCTCTGAACCGGTAAAGTTATAGTTGGTGAACAGCACCGGGATGCCATTGTCCCAGCGGGAGGGGTCAACATAGCCTCTGGCATCGCGGTAGAGCATAATTTGCGGTACGCTCATGTTCAGCTTACCGTGGTTGAGATCCAGCTCGCTGCTGCTGTTCGGCACGGTTTGCGCGAGATTGGTGACTTTTGCTGCATCGTCCAGCTTCGCCAGCGCCGGGATCTCATCAACTTTAAAGCCCAGCTCGCGCAGCTGGCCGACGGTAAACTGGGGGATAAGCTGGTGGTTATCCCCGGCGGCAAACGGGATTTTACGCTGCGTCAGCTTCTTATTATTAATATAAATATCAACGATATACTCGCCGGGTAGCTGGGCGCTGTCCTGAGAGAAGGCTGATAGATCTACCGTTTGCAGGCCGCTTTTGTTGGTTTCCAGCAGCGAAGGATCGAAATAAAAGTCATCGGCCTGCGCGACATGGCATATCAGGCCGCTGCCGGCCAGCATCATCGGCAAAGCGTGCCTGACCCTGTAAGCAAGGCTTTTAAGCGCCAGCACGTTTTTTTTCCCTGTGGTGTTGCTTTGCATTCCCTGATTGCCCGTATCCGTTATTTATTGTTATTTACGTCTTGCCTGCGTAAGCGTTATTGCAGTACCCGAGTTTCTTTTGCCGTGGTACCGCCATAGTCATTGATGGCGGCCCACTGCACGGTATTACCCGATGCGGCAGGTAGCGGAATTTGTTTGTGCTCGCCGGGAGCGATATAGTCAACCTGATTGGTTAAATCTGTTTTACCCAATGCGATGCCGGCAAATACCACGTAATAGGCGGATGGGTTATAGATATCTAAGGTATTATTCGTTCGCTTATATTGTATAGATTTCCACGCATCCTGCGGGGCGCCTTTAAGATGCGCCGGGCGATAGAAAAGCTTTATTCTGGTTTTAAATACCAGGGTCAGCGCGTTGGTTTTTTCCGCTTCACTTTTCGATTGGGCCGGAATAGCCCGCACGTTAACGTAAAACAGCGACTCTTTATCTTCCGGCAAATTGCCTTCGGTTTTAATAATGCGCAATGAGGAGTCGTCGCCGGCATTCAGGCGAAACAGCGGCGGGGTCATAATAAACGGCCCGCGGATTGTTCCTTGCGGATTATCAATCCATGATTGCAATAAATAGGGCATTTTGCTGCTGTGATTGGCAACGGGCAGGGCGGCCTCTTTTTTACTGGCGTCGTAAATCACCCGCGTGGTTTGCAGAACGATCCCGCCGGCCAGGCTTTGGCTGACCCATCCTCCAAGCAACAAGGCCAATGCTACCAGGGTTTTCCCTTTCATCCTGCGGCTCCAATAAAAAGTTTTACCCACCATATGGTGGGTAAAAGCACAACGTGAGAATTAACGATAATCGATGGTAACGTCGACGGAAGCGTTCGCTTCCCCGGCGGTGATGGCCGAAGATTCAACGGTAGAGACGTAGTAAGCCTGCAGATTGACGTCCGTTTGTTCACCCGTGATATCAAAAGTGACCGGGGTGTCGTTCAGTTTATTGAGCGCCAGCTGGGCTCCGTCGGAAGCGCGGTCGATGCGAATACCGACGCCGGTCGCAGGCGTGGCCGAACCCGTTACTGCAACCAGATCGTTATTTGCGCCCGTAGTACCGCCATTACGCGTTTCCAGCCAGAGCTGGAACGACTTGCTTTCGCTGCCATCAACATGTTTCCAGGCTTCAGTTGGGCAATTGGTCAGCGGAATGGTGAACGGGGTAGTCGGTGATTTGTCGCCTACGGTTTTAAACTGGGTATTAGAGTAATGGCCCAGTTCAACATTTACCGTATCGCCATTAGCGAATTCACAGGTAGAGGTGGTGATTTCACCCGTGAATTCAATAGTACCATCGCTTGCCCAGGCGCTGCCTGCAGCCATTGCCAGTAATCCAACTGCAACGGACTTTGCAATTACATTCATTTTTTACCTCATCCATGTATTTTTTTTGGAAAACATCTTTTATGGTGATTAAGCTTTTTTCATAAATCATCACGACGAAGATTATATTGAACTTTTTATGAATTCATATTGGCTGAGGCGGGTTTTAGGATTGTATTTATGGTAATTCGCTGTAAAGTTAAATGTGCTTAATTTACGTTTAAATAAAAGTTTTCAGGAATGGGTTTATGAACTGATTTTATTAAAAATGAATTCATGAACATACTGGTTGGCAAGCTATTTTATAGGTTTTGTTTTTTATAATATTAATCAAGTGACAAAAGGCAGATTTTTAATATCTGCCGGGTTGTCTAGACGATTTGTAACTCAATGGGTATGTTTTTTAACTCAGCGAGATATTCCCCGCTAATCCCGTCATCGGTAATCACGCAGTTTATTTTCTCCATCGGCAGAACCTGGTTGAAGCCGCGACGATTAAATTTGCTGGCATCCAGCACGGCAACGACCTTATGCGCAGCGGCGGCCATGACGCCGCTGATGGAGTAGCCTTCGTTGAAGGTCGTGATGCCGTTGGTGGTGTCGATACCGTCCGCGCCGACGAACATGAGATCGGCGCTGATGCCCTGAAGCGAGCGTTCAGCGATGGTGCCGTGCATCGAGTGCGTTTTGTGGCGCACGGTGCCACCGCACACCACCAGGGTGATATCTTTATTTTCTGAAAGCGTAAACGCTGCGGGTAAGCTATTGGTAATCACCGTAATATTGGTCATACGTACCAGCGCCTCGGCAATCAGCAGGGTGGTGCTGCCGCTATCCAGGATCACCGTCATGCCTTCGCTAATCATTGCCGCCGCGGCCTGGGCTATTCGCTTTTTCGGGTCGCTGGCCAGTTGATAACGCTCTTCCAGCACCACTTCCTGGCTATCTCCTTCGGTTAAATTGCTGCCGGGCCTCGCGGCGCCGCCGTGAAAGCGGGTGAGTAATCCCTTTTCCTCCAGCAGGCGGAGATCGGCCCGGATAGTCACTTCGGAGATGCCAAAGAGATTCGAAAGGTCCAGCACCAATACGCTACCCTGCGTATTGACCATTTCGACAATTTTGTTCCTTCGCTCGAATGAGTTCATATTAATTTGCCTGATAATTAACTGATCTTAGTGTAATCGAAGGGTAATGAAAGTTGAACGATAATTTTCGAAAGGTTATGTGAGCCAGCGCAGATTGCTGGCTCAGGCGGTCAGGAGAGTTTAAGCAGGATTTTCCCCTGCATTGGCGCGCCGTTGAGCGCCTGGACTTCGCGGGCAAAGCTTTCGGCATCGCCGATGTGGGCGATAAGCGGGGCAAGCTGAATGCGTTTTTCCGTCAGCAGCCGAGCCGCCGTTTGCCACTCTTCTCCCGGCCACGGACCGGAGTAATTCATCCAGCTACCAACGATAGTCAGCTCTTTACGGAGAATCTGGCCAAAGGTGGCGGAAGGCAGCGTCAAATCATGGTGCAACGTGCCCACCAGCGCCAGCTGCGCACGCGGTCCGGCGACCTCAATGCCCAGCGCCACGGTTTGCGGCGTGCCGGCGGTTTCCAGCACCAGTTGGTCGAACTGAATCTCTTCCAGCGCCGTTTGAATCTGTTTGCCGCTCATCTCCTTACTGTTAAAGACGTGCGTTGCGCCGAGCGTTTTTGCCAGCTCCAGCTTCTGCGGGTTGATATCAATAGCCGTAATACTTTTGGCGCCCAGTTCGCGGGCGCACTGCAGCGCCAGCAGGCCAATCGTGCCTGCGCCAATAATAATCACGTTTTTCCCTTCGCAGCCCTGCGCCAGATGAAAGGCGTGCAGACCGACGGTAATCGGTTCAATAAACGCGCCGTCATCAATCGGCATCTGCTCCGGCAGACGGAACAGGTTGGCGCGTTTAACTACCACGTACTGCGCATTTCCGCCTTCGCTGCGCGAACCGACAAACTGATACTGCTTGCAGAGAGAGAAATATTCGCGCTGACATTGGGGACAACTAAAGCAGGGGAGCAGAGGCACGCAGGCTACCGCGTCGCCCGGTTGCAGGTCGGTCACCGCTGAGCCGTAAGATTCAACATAACCGCTGAACTCGTGACCCAGGGTGATGGGATAGTAGTGGGCGCCTTTGGCGAAGATGCGCGGAATATCAGAACCGCACAATCCAGAGCTGACGACTTTGACCAGGACATCGTTTTCCGTTTGTAGGGCCGGTATCGGGCGTTCTTCAACGCACACTGTCCCCTCAGCATGGATAACCACTGATTGCATAATATTCTCCAGAAATGTCCGGGGGAGCGAATGCTCCCCCTTGAGATTAAGAAACGCTCGGGCTTTGCTGCGCGGCGGTGGCTTTCTCTGCGGCGGCGAAGCTGCGCGCCCGACGCCACGTCAACAGCACGCCGGCGACATAGATGACGCCGATAACCACAAAGCCCACCACGTTTTGCCAGGTGAAGAGCTGAATGAGCAGCCAGGTAACCGGTGAACCGCCCTGGTCCATAGAGGCTACAAGACCGCCTGTCTTCAGAGCCCCGGCGTTAGCCGCCAGCTGGGTATGCAGGCCGATGGTCTGCGTCGCAATCCATAGCGTGATCCCCATCAGGATGATCCCGGAAATCAGCGTGCGGAACAGGTTCCCCTGGTGTACCGCCACCGCCATGGCGACGAAGAATCCAATGGTCGCGAGATCGCCGAACGGCAGGACCTGGTTGCCCGGCACCACAACCGCGATCAGAATAGTGAGCGGAATAAAGATCAGGCTGGCCGATACGACCGAGGTATGCCCAAGCAGTAGCGCCGGATCGAGACCAATCAGGAAATCCTGGCCGCCAAACTTCGCCTGCAGACGTTTACGCGCCTGTTTGGCAATCGGGTTCAGGCCATCCATGATAGGTTTGATAACGCGCGGCATCAGCAGCATGACGGCCGCGGTTTTGACCGCCAGCTGGAGAATTCCCTTCAGGTCGTAGCCCGCCAGCGCGCCGATGACCAGACCCATCACAAAACCGACGGTGACCGGTTCGCCAAACGGACCGAAGCGTTTCTGAATGTCGTCAGCGCTGAAGTGAATGCGGTTCAGGCCGGGGATTTTTTCGATAATCGTATCGACCAGCACCGCTATCGGCCCTAAATAAGCCGAGCTACCGTGCGGTATGGCGATGCCATCAAGGCCGAAAAAGTCGCGGGTATCCTTCGCAAACCAGTCGCCGAGCTTGTAAACGAAAGCTGCATGCACCACTACGCCAAGAATACCAATCCAGTAAGAACCGGTCGCGATATGCAGCATGGCGCCGGTAAAGGTCATATGCCAGATGTTCCAGATATCGACGTTCACGACGCGAGTCATCCGGGTGACCAGCATGAAAATGTTGACTGCGATGGCGATAGGAATCGCCACCAGCGCGATTTGCGACGCCCAGGTCATCGGTGACGACCCCGGCCAGCCAATATCAATCACGTGCAGGTTAATCTGGAAATGCTCAGCCATCGCTTTTGCCGCCGGGCCGATAGAGTCGAGCATCAGGCCGATAACCAAGCCGATACCGACAAAGCCAATGCCGATATGCAGGCCAGATTTAAAACAATCCCCGAGCTTCATCCCCAGTATTTTGGAGAAGATAATGATCACGATAGGCAGCATCACCGTCGGACCAAGATCGAGGATATAACGCATGATTTCGCTAAACATGGGCGTTACTCCGTCAGGATGTTCAGGATTTTTTGCTGCAGCTCTTCAATGCCTACGCCGGATATGAAAGGCATACCGTGAACCACCGGAATGTCGCCAAAGGTTCTGTCAACCCGGGCGGTGGTGCAAATGAGGTGTGCGCCGTCCATATAGGTTTCGATTTCATTCACCCGGCACTGCACCAGGTCCAGCTCGATGCTGTGGTCCGCGCACAAATCTTTGATCTCTTCTGCGGCCATGGTCGAGGTGGCGACAGCGCCGCCACAGGCGACGATTACTTTGCGTTTCATAGGGTACCCCTTTTATTATCAGTGTCTTATAAAGCCTGAGCGCTCGGCTCTGACTCAAGGATAGAGCGCCGAAACAGCTCGGGCAGCTGCTCCTGCGGGGCAGCGAGCAATGCTTCAAGCGTGGTCGGGTTCTGTAGCTCACTAAATAACCGGCGCAGCAGCTGTAGCTTTGCAGTCGGATTTTCTACAATCAGCGCGATGATTAACGAAACGTCGATTTCGCCGTCGTCGTCAGCACGCTGAAAAGGGACCGGATTGTCCGGGCGAATCAGGTAGATAGCCGGAGACTTCGCATGTACCGCCTCGCAGTGGGGAATCGCGACCGCATGCTGCTCCAGCGCAATACCGGTTGGGAAAGTCGCTTCTCGTTCGAGCAGCGCCAGCGGATAGCTATCGTGCACGACGCCGCGCGCCAGCATCTCTTCGCCAATGTGTTCCAGCGCCTGCTGGCTGGAACGAAAATGAATGCCGGTACGAACAAACAATTGACTCATAAATCCTCTTTAACTTCAGGCGATTTCAGATGAACAGCCGTAACGGTAGGCACGCAGCACATCCTGAATTTTGTCGAGGATGAGGTCGTGCGGTACGGCGGCGAGTTCGTTTAACGACAGTCGTTCAAACTGCACGGGCATATACTGGCTGATAAGGCCCAAAGGCAGCTTAGTTTCGGTCAGGTTTGCCATTAACTTTTCCACGCTCTGGCGAATACGCGGATGCGGCCAGTAGTAGCGAATGCGATCGGACAGGCTGAAGTGAATATCCACCATTGCCTGGCTCCAGGTCGGACGATAGTACTTCTGCCAGTAGCCCGGTTCGTTAAGCATCACTTCATCAATCACTTCCATTACGCGGCTGCGAGACTCCGGAGCGACCAGTTCATTCTCCATTTGCGCGAGAGCAAAGATGGCTTCACGCAGCGCGAAGGTTAGCGCCGGACCCACTTTCAGGATGGCGTAATGGTCGCGTACCAGCGCCCGGTAGGCCTGACGGGACTGGTAGTCAGTCGAGTGCGCTTCGTAGACCATGGGCGTGCTTTCGATCCACGCGGAGAGTGCTTTGGCTGCCTCCGGTTGGTAATGAATAATTTGCGTATGGTCGAACTCAACGCCGGGCTGCACCACGATAGCGATGACGCGATCCAGCGCGGCGTTCAGCCCCAGATTACGAAAGGCGGCTTCATGGGTTTCCAGCGTTGCCGCCGCATCCTGGGCGCGGGTCACGTGGACGCTGCCGATGGTGCTGGCTTCGCCGCCGGGAACCGGAACTTCGGTGCCGATGACGTAGGTCAGATGGCGTTTCTGCTCGTCGGTTGCGGTCTCTTCCGCAGCCTGGCACAGGCGAGCGGCGCGTTCGGCGACGACGGCCGGGTTCAGCGGCACCGGATCGTCTGCACAGGACATTGAAGCATCGAGATGGATTTTGCTGAATCCTGCGGCGACGTAGGCTTTAATCAGATCGACTGATTTTTCCATCGCTTCAGCGGCGGGTTCGCCCTGCCAGCAGTTGGGGCCGAGATGGTCGCCGCCGAGGATGATGCGTTCTGACGGGAAACCGACTTCGCGGGCGATTTTATTTACGAAATCACGGAAGTCCGCAGGCTGCATTCCGGTGTAGCCGCCAAACTGGTTAACCTGGTTAGAGGTGGCCTCGATGAGGACCTTATTGTTGGTATGCAGATCGAAACGTAGCGCGGCTTCGATGACCAACGGGTGTGCGGAACAAACTGAGCAGATGCCGATGTGTTCGCCAGCTTTGTGGCGGGAAATAATATCTTTCATTTCAAACCTCCGTTTTCTTTCGAATATATTCGTTATGTTTTGTTTTGCTCGCAAACTCCTTTGTTTTGATTTGTGATCAATCTCGAAAAAAAGAAAGGTAAAACGTAATGTTGCGAAAGTTAGAGATAAAAAAACGCTCTGGCGATGACGGCAGAGCGTTTTTAATTGTTTGAAATTTAACTAAATAATCGAGACAGCCAGCTCCGTTTAGGTTTTTCTACGGGCGGAACGGCACGCTGCGGCTGAGCGGCGATTTCGCCTAATCCGGCATTAAAGGCCGCGCCAATAGCCTCCAGCGCCTGATGAGCATCCTCTCCGCTGGCCATAAAGTGCAGCCGATGGCCCTGTTTTGCACCGAGAGAGACAACCCGCATCAGATTTTTGGCGTCAACAATGGCGGAACGCGTGTCGAGATTTTCCACCCGGATTTGCGACTGCCACTGCTTCACCGCTTTCACCAGTACCGCGCTTGGTCTCGCGTGCAGTCCGTGGGGATTGCGCAGGGTAAAGGTCGCCTCTTCGTCGAACATCGGGGGCGGTTCCGTCTCTTCTCCTCCGGCCGGGAAGATATTGCCGGCCAGTATCTCCAGCACCGCCTGTGGGCTCTCAGCACGCGAAAGCGCTGCCGGCACGCGCTCATCGCTCAGGGCGTGGGTAAGCTGGCGGAGAATATCAAGGTGTTCGTTATCCTGGGCGGCGATGCCCACAATCAGATATGCCGTTTGTTCTTCTCCCCAATCCACACCCTGCGGGCAGGCCAGTACTTTGACACCGGTTTTCAGTACCGCATCGCGGCTCTGCGGCGTGCCGTGAGGGATCGCGATACCGTTGCCGAGGTAAGTGCTGATTTGTCCTTCACGGTCGCGCATGCCGCTCAGATAAGCGGGCGTGGTATGCCCGGCTTCGGTTAATTTGCCAACGACGCGTTGCAGCGCTTCATCTTTCGTTTTGATCGCGCGATCGAAATGGATATCTGCGCAAGTCAGTTGCATACATAGCTCCTTATTTAATAGCGCCGGCCAGCGATGTTGCTTCCAGGGCCCGCTTTTGCCACAGCCTCCAGCATCCCAGCATGACCGCGCCGCAGGCGGAACCGGCGAGAATGCACAGCACCCACATCAGTGGTTTGCTCACCAGCGGCAGGATCAGGAAGCCGCCGTGCGGAGCGGGAACCTGAATATGCAGGCTGTAGCTAAGAACCGCAGAGATGGAAGAGGCGATCATCATCATGGGGATAACGCGTAAAGGATCTTTCGCGGCGAACGGAATAGCGCCTTCAGTAATATGGGTGCAGCCGAGAATATAGTTGACCATCCCGGCGGCGCGCTCTTCTTCGCTGAACCCTTTCGGGAAGAAGGTCGTTGCCAGAGCGATAACCAGCGGCGGTGTGATGCAGGCGGCGGAAACCCCGGCCATAAAGAAGTAGTTGCCCTGGCCAAGCAGCAGCGTACCGGTGACGTAGGCGGCTTTATTCACCGGGCCGCCGAAGTCGAAGGAGCACATCGCGCCGACCACAATACCTAACAGAATCGGGTTTGCTTCCTGTAATGAACTTAGCCAGTTCATCATCGCGTTATTGATGGCGGCGACGGGTTGACCGAGGAGGACCATCATTACACCAATCACCAGCACGCCGATGAGCGGCATAATGAATATCGATTTGAGCCCTTCATACTGTCGCGGCAGGCCGTTGAGCATATTGCGGATCAGCAGCATAAAATAACCGGCGGCAAAACCGGCGATAATTCCGCCGAGAAAGCCTGCGCCGGTCGCATTGGCCAGTAAGCCACCGACGAAGCCCGCGACCATACCGGGACGCCCGGAAATAGACCAGGCGATATAGGCGGTGAAAATCGGTACCATGATTGAGAAGGCTTGTTGGCCCACTTTCATTAGCGTTGCGGCGATCGCGTTATATTGCGGCGAGTTTGGATCGGCGGAGTAGATGCCCCACAGGAAGGAGATGGCAATCAAAATCCCTCCCGCTACGACAAACGGCAGCATGTTGGACACGCCGCTCATCAGGTGCTTATAAACCTGACGGCCGAAAGACTCTTGCTCGTATTTCTCCGTTGACTCGGCGGAAACAGAAATTCCCTGGCGACGCGCCGCCTGACCGCCGATCACTTTATTAATTAAATCGGCCGGATGGTGAATGGCTTCTTTAACCGGAACCTCAATGACCGGCAGGCCATTAAACCGCTCGGCGTTCACGTCTTTATCGGCGGCGATAATCACGCCATAAATATCTTTTAAATCCGCGGGGGTAATCGCGTTTTCAACGCCGGAAGCGCCGTTGGTTTCCACTTTAATATCGACATTTAATTTCTTTGCTGCGGTTTTTAAGGCCTCTTCAGCCATAAAAGTATGTGCAATACCCGTAGGGCAGCCGGTAACTGCAATGATTTTTTTCATAATCGGACCTTTATAATTGGACGACCTGAATTTGTTGTAATAATTCTTCTGTGCGTTGTAATTTGCCTAACCCGGCGGAAGCGGCGACATCGGCACCGGTCGCGCTGGCTAATGCCAGAGCGTGATTGACATCTTCTTTGTTAAGCCATTTACTGAGAAAAGCACCCAGTGCGGCGTCACCAGCGCAGGCGGAGCTGACCAGTTCAATTTTCGGTGCGGAGCAAAACCACACGCCTTCGCCGTTGGAAAAGTAGAGACCCTCGGCTCCCATCGTCAGCAGCACGTTGCGAGCGCCCAGTTGATGCAGCGTGCGCATGGCCTCACGCACCTGCTGGCGGCTACTGACGTCAAGACCGAAGATTTCCCGCAGCTCGTCATCGTTGGGTTTAATCAACAATGGCCGTAATTCCAGCAGCTGGCGCAGTACCGGATGGCTGATATCGAGAATAACTTCACAGCCTTTCTGCTGGCATAATTCAATGATTTCAGCATAAAATCGGCTTTCAATTCCCGGCGGCAGGCTGCCGCTGATCGCTAAATAATCCCCGGAAGTGACGCATTGCAGATGATGAATAACCTGTTGTTTGCACTCATCATCAATTTTTGCTCCGGGATTAACGAGCTTATATTCCTCAGCTCCGTCATTAATAAAAATATTAATTCGGGTTGGCTCAGAGACCCATGCCGGCGTCACTTTAATGTTTTTCTGACGTAACTCTTCCACAATATAACGGCCAGTGAAACCACCGAAAATGCCCATAATGTGAGTGGGCTGCTGATAGTGATTTAATATCAGCGAAACGTTCACTCCTTTGCCATTCGGGCAATATTCCGTGTGCCGGGTTCGGTTCACTGCCGACGGCTTCAGCGGATCGCAAAAGATATTCATATCGATTGCAGTATTGAGTGTCAGGGTATGGATCACGACGTTGCTCCTTCGATCCGAAAATTACAGTTGTCCTTCACAGCCGCAAACGTGAATGACTTTGCGTACGATATCCTTCATCGCCGCTTTGGCCGGTTTCATATAATGACGCGGATCGTTAGCGTCTGGATTTTCCTCGAAATAGTGCTTCAGGGCATCGGAGAAGGCGATTTTCAGCTCGGTGGCGACGTTGACCTTGCACACGCCCAACGAGATTGCCCGGCGGATATCGCTATCGGCCAGACCCGATGCGCCATGAAGAACCAGAGGAACCTCAACGCGATCGCGAATGGCGGCGAGGCGGTCAAAATCGAGCTTGGGTTCTGCAGCGTACATGCCGTGGGCAGTACCGATAGCGACCGCCAGCGAGTCGATACCGGTGCGGGCGACAAATTCACGCGCCTGTTCCGGGTTGGTATACAGCGCATCTTTTGCATCGACCACGAGATCATCTTCCACACCGCCCAGGCGACCAAGCTCGGCTTCGACGCTGGCATCATAACGGTGGCTCAGTTCAACCACGCTCTTGACTAACGCGACGTTTTCTTCAAAAGGTGCGTGTGAACCGTCGATCATGACCGAGCGGATACCGGCCTGTACTTTACGTGTGATATCGGCCAGATCTTCATGGTGATCGAGGTGGACCGCTAAAGGGAGATCCCAGATCTTGGCCAGATCGCGAGCGATCGCCACCACGTTACCGGTTCCTGCATAGCTATAAGTTCCCGGGGTGCCGGCAAGGATCAGCGGAGAACGCAGCTCGGCCGCCGTCTCTACCACCACCTGCATCGTTTCCAGGTTGTGGATATTAAAGGCCGGAACAGCGTATCCAAGCCGCTGAGCTTTCAACAGCATGTTTTTACTCGAGATAATGTACATTCTTGCTCCTTAACTTTCATTTTGTAAATTTATTTGTTACTTACACCTTCGTTTTGAAAGTAATGTAGCGATCGCTACGTTTTGTTGTTGTGATCAATCGCACACTACTGTGATGTTATTTTAAAAATGAAAGTTATATGCTCTTGTTTGTTTTCTTTTTTAAAAGTATCTTAAAAAGCGTGATTAAACATAACCTACTGAATTAAATAAGTTTAATTCGCTATTGAATGCTTAAAGAAGGCCTGGCGTTTGACAATGCAGCGGGGAAATTTAAAAATGAAAGTTATTCTGGGAGAAAATAAGAAGGCACAACACTGTGGCAAAACCGTCTACAAGTCTGCTGAAAAGGCGCCTGGACATCGCGGAGATCGTGCGCAAAAACGGAGAGATCAAAGTCGACGATCTGGCTGAAATGCTGGCTGTATCTGGGGTAACGATCCGTAATGACCTGAACTACCTTGAACAGCAGGGCTACCTTAAGCGCTCGTTTGGCGGCGCAATTTACACTTCCCAGGCCGGGACCCCGATCGCCCTGGCTCAGGAGGCTCCGGTAGTAACGGATAAAGCCCTGGAGACCGAAATGGCTCGCCAGATCGCCGCGCAGATCGAAGATAGCGAAACGCTCTTTCTGGGGCAGGGGTCGATCTTACGCAAAGTGATCCCGTTCCTTGCTGGCTATGACGAGCTTTGTCTGCTGTTAAACGACCTGGCGCATGTGCCGCTGGCGCAGGAGTTTCTGAATGGGGAAACCGTGCTGCTCGGCGGCGTACTCGGGAGCAGCGGCAAAATAGTCGAAGGCGATCTGGCGCTGAACGCGCTGGGTCAATATCGCCCCTCGCGAGCGCTGATCGCTGTCGACCACATTGCTGAAGATGGCACCTTGAGCGTCAGACAGGAAGCCAGCGCTCGCCTGCTGAGCGAAGCGGTGGCGCAAAGTGAGAGGGTGATTGCGGTCGTTGCGCATCGTCCGGTGTACGGCGATAAGCGCTACGCGATTGGCGACTTGCAGCAAATTAGCGGCATCGTGACGCCGCAGGTGGTCGCCGCGGAGTATCACGCCCGCCTTCTCGCCGCTGGCATGACTAACAGCTATACCAACAACGAGTGCCTGACATGGCTCAACCCTGCTTTGCAGAAGGCAAAGTAAAGGAGCGATGATGAATGTGACCATTTGCACCATCGGCGAACTACTGGTGGAGTTTCTGGCAAAAGAAGAGAACCAGGGTTTTTCTCGCCCGGGTGAATTTTGGGGGCCATATCCCAGCGGCGCCCCGGCAATTTTCGCCGATCAGGTGGCAAAGCTGGGGCTGGGCTCGGTGCTTTTCAGCTGTGTCGGCAACGATGCGTTTGGTGAAATGAATATCGCGCGGCTGGAAAGTGACGGCGTAAACGTTAATGGGATCGCCATACTGCAAAAGGCGACCACCGGTAGCGCTTTCGTGAGCTACCGTAGCCAGGCGCAGCGCGATTTTATTTTTAATATGCCGAACAGCGCCTGTGGTTTGCTAACCGCTGACCATATTGACGACCGTCTGCTTAACCAGTGCAATCATTTTCACATTATGGGCTCTTCGCTGTTTTCGTTTCGCATGATCGACGCGATGCGTAAAGCGATTGAAAATATTAAAGCGCGCAACGGCACGGTTTCGTTCGATCCGAATATCCGCAAAGAGATGCTCAATATCCCTGAAATGTCGCAGGCTTTTGAATATATCCTTGATTACACAGATATCTTTTTGCCCAGCGATGGCGAACTGGATTACTTTGGCCTCAACCCTGGGCGCAATGAGCAGGTGCTGGTGGATAAGCTTTTAAAGCGCGGCGTTAAGCACGTGGTAATTAAACGCGGCCCGCGCGGAGCGAGCTATTACAGCGCCAGAGAAACGCATCATGCTGCCGGTTTTCATGTCCCGGTTGTCGATCCGACGGGGGCCGGCGACTGCTTTGGCGCCACCTTTGTCAGCCTTTTCCTGTCCGGCGCATCGCCGCAGGAGGCGCTGAGATGGGCCAACGCCAGCGGCTCTCTGGCGATTGCCCGGCGTGGGCCGATGGAAGGGACTTCCACGAAAGCGCAGATAGAGGGGTTTCTCAACGCGCATCAATAGCAGAGGTATCCCGCCCGAAGCATCACGAGCGGGATAAGTTGCTGAGTCGATCAGGTCACCGGCGCCGGGTTAAACACCGCCAGCTGATTGTGCAGGCCCCACTGATCTGAGAAAGTCTTCTTGCGGCCGCTGGCGACATCAAGAATAAATTCAAACAGCTTCAGCCCTACCTCTTCGATGGTTTCTTCGCCGGTGGCGATGGTTCCCGCATTGATATCCATTAGGTCATACCAGCGGTTTGCCAGCTCGGTACGCGTCGCCATTTTAATCACCGGTACGGCGACCAGGCCATACGGCGTACCGCGACCGGTAGTAAAGACCTGCACCGTGATCCCGGAGGCCACTTGCTGAGTACCGCAGACGAAGTCGCTCGCCGGCGTCGCGGCGTAAATCAAACCGCGTTTGGTCGGGCGCTGCCCCGGAGAGAGCACTTCGGCAATCGCGCTCTTTCCGGATTTAGCGATAGAACCCAGCGCCTTTTCTACAACGTTGGCCAGACCGCCTTTTTTATTGCCCGGGGATGGGTTGGCGCTGCGGTCGGTTTTACCCATATCAAGATAGTTATCGTACCAGGCCATCTCCTCCAGCAGGCGTCTGCCGACTTCTTCGTTGATGGCGCGCGGCGTCAGCAGATGAATCGCATCGCGTACTTCGGTGACTTCGGAAAACATGACGGTCGCCCCGCAGCGCACCAGCAGATCGGAGGCATAGCCCACCGCCGGGTTGGCGGTCACGCCAGAAAACGCATCGCTGCCGCCGCACTGCATACCGACCACCAGTTCGGAGGCCGGGCAGGTTTCGCGCTGGCGCTGGTTCAGCTTCTCCAGATGGCGCTCGGCGACCTGCAGAATGTCATCCACCATTGATTTAAAACCGACGTGCTTCTCATCCTGCAGGCTGACGATGCTGGCGCTATCTACGGGAATGCTTTTTACATCGTCGGTGCCTTCCAGCAGGCGCTCCGGCTGCAGTTTCTCGCAGCCAAGGCCAATCACCATCACTTCGCCGCCGAAGTTTGGATTGAGGGCCAGGTTATGAATGGTGCGGATCGGAACGACCGCTGCCGGAGCGTTAATCGCCACGCCGCAGCCATAAAGATGGTTCAGACCCACGACGCCATCGACGTTGGGATACTTCGACAGCAGATCGCGTTCGATAATTTTCACTACGTAATCGACGACTCCCGCCACGCAGTGCACGCTGGTGCTAATACCGAGCAGATTTTTGGTGCCAACGCTGCCGTCGGCGTTGCGATAGCCTTCGAAGGTATAGCCTTCCAGCGGCGGCAGCGGCGCCGGAACTTTGGTCGCCAGAGGTAAGGTGTGCAGAGGCGGCGCCTTCGGCAGTTCCACCAGCGATTCGTCAATCCAGCTGCCCTGCGGAATATCGCGTACCGCGTAGCCAATCACCTCGCCATAGCGGATGATTTCACCGTGTACAGGAATATCGACCAGCGCGACCTTGTGGCCTTGCGGGATATGCTCAACCAGCGTGAGCCCGTCAGGGAAACGCGTTCCGGCTTTTAAACCTCGATCGTTAACAATAATCGCCACGTTATCCGTTTCGTGCACTTTTATATAAAACGCCGTTGGCGATTCTTGTCTAATTTCAATGTCAGCCATTGTCCAGTATTCTCCAGCAAGGTGCGAATAATAAAATAAAACGTTTATACCCGTCATATTTCAAGCTGCATTTGCGTTGGCTTTCCTCGCTCACCCCAGTCACTTACTTTAGTAAGCGCCAGGGGATTCCCTGCGTTGCCGCCTTCATGCAACTCGAAATATTTAGGGTATATTCAATTTCTGATGCGCAGATTTGTGAAATAAAGAATGTCAGGTGTTTGAATTTGAAAATGTGATCTAAATCACCCATTGCTACGCAAGAGAACCCGCACATGGGGGAAATCGCTGGAACTGTGGATCAGCGCCCATTGATTATTGCATTTGCACAACATTAGAGATAATTAAACGCCATTTACAGGTTGTATGCACAGTGTTTAACGGTCGCAAGCTGATTATACTGAGTTATGCTTGCAATGCGCCGGATGAGTAAATCGATACCTCCTGATATTGATTTCTGAATAATTAAGAATCACACCAAAATAAATAATGGAAGGTGTGTTGTACCTGAGGAATATGAGATGAGTCTGGATGCAACAATAGAACAGAAAAAAAGTGTGCCAACCCGCTATTTAATTCTGTTAATTATTTTTATTGTCACTGCCGTTAACTATGCCGACCGCGCGACGCTTTCGATCGCCGGTACCGAGGTGGCGAAAGAGCTGCAGCTGAGTGCGGTCTCAATGGGCTATATTTTCTCCGCTTTTGGCTGGGCCTACCTGCTAATGCAAATCCCCGGCGGCTGGCTGCTCGATAAATTTGGATCGAAAAAGGTCTACTCTTACAGCCTGTTCTTCTGGTCGCTGTTCACCTTCCTGCAAGGCTTTGTGGATATGTTTCCGCTGGCGTGGGCGGGCATCTCAATGTTTTTTATGCGCTTTATGCTGGGCTTCTCTGAAGCGCCATCTTTCCCGGCAAACGCCCGTATCGTCGCGGCGTGGTTTCCGACGAAAGAGCGCGGCACCGCATCGGCGATCTTTAACTCCGCGCAGTATTTCTCCCTGGCGCTGTTCTCGCCGCTGCTGGGCTGGCTGACCTTTGCCTGGGGTTGGGAGCATGTCTTCACCGTCATGGGCGTGATTGGCTTTGTGCTGACCGGTCTGTGGATAAAACTGATCCATAATCCCACTGACCATCCGCGCATGACGCAAGAGGAGCTGAAGTTTATCTCCGAGAATGGCGCAGTCGTTGATATGGACCATAAAAAGCCCGGCAGCGCGGCGGCCAGCGGTCCTAAGCTTCACTATATCAAGCAGCTGTTGACCAACCGCATGATGCTGGGCGTATTCTTCGGTCAATATTTTATCAATACCATTACCTGGTTCTTCCTCACCTGGTTTCCGATTTATCTGGTGCAGGAAAAGGGTATGTCGATTCTGAAAGTGGGTCTGGTCGCATCGATTCCGGCGCTGTGCGGTTTTGCCGGCGGCGTGCTGGGTGGCGTGTTCTCTGACTATCTGATTAAACGCGGTTTTTCCATCACCGTGGCGCGTAAGCTGCCGATTGTCCTCGGAATGCTGCTCGCTTCCACCATCATTCTGTGTAACTACACCAATAATACCGCGCTGGTGGTCACCCTGATGGCGCTGGCATTCTTCGGTAAAGGGTTTGGCGCGCTGGGCTGGCCGGTGATTTCCGATACCGCGCCGAAAGAGATTGTTGGCCTGTGCGGCGGCGTATTTAACGTATTTGGTAACGTTGCTTCCATCGTAACCCCGCTGGTTATCGGTTACCTGGTGAGCGAACTGCACTCATTCAACGCAGCGCTGGTCTTTGTTGGATGTTCCGCCCTGATGGCGATGGTTTGCTATCTGTTTGTGGTCGGCGACATCAAACGTATGGAACTGCAGAAATAATTAACGGTTAAGTGACAAGGTATAAGTGATGAATAACGATATCTTCCCGAATAAATTTAAGGCGGCCCTGGCGGCGCATCAGGTTCAGATTGGTTGCTGGTCCGCGCTGGCGAGCCCAATTAGCACCGAAGTTTTAGGCCTGGCCGGTTTCGACTGGCTGGTACTGGACGGCGAACATGCGCCGAACGATATCTCTACCTTTATCCCCCAGCTGATGGCGCTGAAAGGTAGCGCCAGCGCGCCGGTCGTTCGCGTACCGACCAACGAACCGGTGATCATTAAGCGCCTGCTGGATATCGGTTTTTATAACTTCCTGATCCCGTTTGTGGAAACGGAAGAGCAGGCGATTAACGCCGTTGCCTCAACCCGCTATCCGCCTGAAGGCATTCGCGGCGTATCCGTCTCGCACCGCGCCAATATGTTTGGCACCGTGCCGGATTACTTCGCGCAGTCGAACAAAAATATCACCATTCTCGTGCAAATCGAGAGCCAGCAGGGCGTGGATAACGTTGATGCGATAGCCGCCACGCCTGGCGTGGACGGTATTTTTGTCGGCCCTAGCGATCTGGCCGCTGCGCTGGGTCATCTGGGCAATGCTTCCCATCCGGAAGTTCAAAAAGCAATCCAGCATATTTTTGCCAGCGCGAAGAAGCACGGTAAGCCGAGCGGTATTCTGGCGCCGGTTGAAGCCGACGCGCGCCGCTATCTGGAATGGGGCGCGACCTTTGTCGCCGTCGGCAGCGACCTGGGCGTTTTCCGTTCTGCCACGCAGAAGCTGGCTGACTCCTTTAAGAAATAACCACCACCGAAACTAGAGAGATAAAGACATGACAATGAAAGTTGGTTTTATTGGCCTCGGTATCATGGGTAAACCAATGAGTAAAAACCTCCTCAAGGCGGGTTACTCGTTGGTGGTTGCTGACCGTAATCCGGAAGCGATTGCCGAAGTGATTGCCGCAGGCGCAGAAACCGCCGCGTCAGCGAAAGCGATTGCCGAGCAGTGCGATGTGATCATCACCATGCTGCCGAACTCCCCGCACGTGAAAGAGGTCGCGCTGGGCGAAGGCGGGATCATTGAAGGCGCGAAGCCGGGCACCGTTTTGATTGATATGAGCTCCATCGCGCCGCTGGCGAGCCGCGAAATCAGCGAAGCGCTGAAAGCGAAGGGCGTCGATATGCTGGATGCCCCGGTCAGCGGCGGCGAACCGAAGGCTATCGACGGTACGCTGTCGGTGATGGTGGGCGGTGATAAAGCGATTTTCGATAAATATTACGATCTGCTGAAAGCGATGGCGGGATCCGTGGTACACACCGGCGAGATCGGCGCGGGCAACGTCACCAAGCTGGCCAACCAGGTGATTGTGGCGCTGAACATTGCGGCGATGTCCGAAGCGCTGACGCTGGCGACTAAAGCGGGCGTGAACCCGGATCTGGTTTATCAGGCCATCCGCGGCGGGCTGGCCGGGAGCACCGTGCTGGATGCCAAAGCGCCGATGGTGATGGATCGTAACTTTAAGCCGGGCTTCCGTATCGATCTGCATATTAAAGATCTGGCGAATGCGCTGGATACTTCTCACGGCGTGGGCGCCCAGCTGCCGCTGACCGCCGCGGTAATGGAGATGATGCAGGCGCTGCGCGCGGATGGCCTGGGTACCGCCGACCATAGCGCACTTGCATGCTACTACGAAAAACTGGCGAAAGTGGAAGTCACTCGCTAACAAGAAGGGCGCGGATGCGCGCCCTGTAATTCTTGCCTTGCGCGGCACTGTCAGGCTACATAACTATGAAAATCGTAATCGCCCCAGACTCTTATAAAGAAAGCCTCTCGGCCACCGAGGTTGCTCAGGCTATAGAAAAAGGTTTTCGGGAAATTTTCCCCGATGCGCTCTACGTGAAGGTTCCTCTCGCCGATGGCGGAGAAGGTACCGTTGAGGCGATGATTGCCGCGACGCAGGGAACCGAGATGAGCGCCTGCGTGACGGGGCCGCTGGGTCTCCCGGTTGATGCCTGCTGGGGGCTTTCCGGTGACGGCAAAACCGCGTTTATCGAAATGGCTGCGGCCAGCGGGCTGGGGCTCGTGCCGCCCGCGCAGCGTAACCCGCTATTGACGACATCGCGCGGTACCGGCGAGCTGATTCTGCAGGCGCTGGATCACGGGGCGAAAAATATCATCATTGGCATTGGCGGCAGCGCCACCAACGATGGCGGCGCAGGAATGGTGCAGGCGCTGGGCGCGCGGCTTTGCGATGCCAACGGCGTGGAGATTGGCAACGGCGGCGGTAGTCTGTGTAGCCTCAATTCGATAGATATCTCCGGTCTTGATGCCCGACTGCATGATTGCGCTATTCGGGTCGCCTGCGATGTCACCAATCCGCTGATCGGCGATAGCGGCGCGTCAAGAATTTTTGGCCCGCAGAAAGGGGCTACCGAAGCGATGATCCGCGAGCTGGACAGCAATCTGGCGCACTACGCCGATATTATTAAGGCCGATCTGCATGTCGATGTGAAGCAGGTTGCCGGTGCGGGCGCGGCGGGCGGTATGGGTGCCGCGCTGATGGCGTTTCTGAAGGCTGAATTACGCAGCGGGATTGAAATCGTGACCCAGGCGCTGAACCTGGAAGAGCATATCCTTGATTGTTCGCTGGTGGTGACCGGCGAAGGTCGGCTGGATAGCCAGAGTATTAACGGTAAAGTGCCGGTTGGCGTGGCAAGCGTGGCGAAAAAGTATCATAAGCCGGTGATTGGCATCGCCGGCAGTCTGACCCGGGACGTCGGTGTGGTTCACCAGTATGGGATTGATGCGGTGTTTAGCGTGCTGACCAGCGTAACGACGCTCGAAGAGGCGTTTCGCGGCGCGGCGGACAATATTTATCATGCGTCGCGTAATATTGCGGCGACATTGCAGGTTGGGATGGCGACGGAAGGATGACAACCGTCGGTAAACCCTCTATACTTCGCGCCGAAGCTGACCAGACAGTCGCCGCTTCGTCGTCGTCCTCTTCGGGGGAGACGGGCGGAGGGGAGGAAAGTCCGGGCTCCATAGGGCAGGGTGCCAGGTAACGCCTGGGGGGCGCAAGCCCACGACCAGTGCAACAGAGAGCAAACCGCCGATGGCCCACGCAAGTGGGATCAGGTAAGGGTGAAAGGGTGCGGTAAGAGCGCACCGCGCGTCTGGTAACAGTTCGCGGCACGGTAAACTCCACCCGGAGCAAGGCCAAATAGGGGTTCACAAGGTACGGCCCGTACTGAACCCGGGTAGGCTGCTTGAGCCAGTGAGCGATTGCTGGCCTAGATGAATGACTGTCCACGACAGAACCCGGCTTAACGGTCAGCTTCAACTTTTCAGCAAAACCCCTGCCAGCAATGGCGGGGGTTTTTGCTTCTGGCTTCGGGTTTGAACAAAGAACGCGGGCAGTATGTGGGAAACCGGGCTGCCATCAACCGCATCATGACTCATACGGCCAGGCATTCTCCTCGCCTGGTTTTATATATTTTAAATAAATGAATTGAATCATAGCATTCGTATTTATTATATGTTGCTGATTTAACTACATTTATACGTACTATTTCTTACATTTCGTCATTAGCTTCTGAAAAATAATAGACGGCCACATCGACGATAATTAATCAGGATACAACAATGAAATTAATGACCCGCATTGCATTAACAGCCGCTCTCGCCACTGGGTTCTCCATGGCGGCTCAGGCTGCGGATGTTAAGGCTGCACCCGCTCCGGCGCAGGACCCGATTGTCCAGCACTTAAAACTGACTAACGATCAGATAACGAAAATTAAAAGCCTGCATCAGCAGCTGGAAAAAAACGTTCAGCAGATTTCCCAGAAAGATATTAAAGACGGCGTGTTGTTTGAGGTTATTGATTCTGGAAAATGGAACGAAAAGGCGGTCAAAGATCAGCTGGCGGCATTTAGCCAGGTAGAGCAGCAGGCTCGCTATTATCGCGTGAAGTACTATTTTGATGTGAACCAGGTGCTGACGCCAGAACAGCGTAAGCAGGTACAAAAAGACTTAGCTCAAGAGCTGAGTGAGTAAATCCATCGGCCCCGCGCCCGGGGCCGATATTTGCATCAGACGACGCTCTCTTCTTCCTGGAGCCGAATCTCCGCTTCCGCGACGATCGCTTCCAGCTCGCTTAACATCTCTTCATAGCCAAAACTCATCGTAGTGACGGTTTCCGATTGCGGCTGTTGCGCCGATAGCGCCACTTTTTTTGTTTTCTTCTTGCCCACTGACATACTCCCTTACTGCCGTTGTTACACTGGTAAATCTATCAGCAAAGCGCGCAGCGGCGTATCAGCAACGAGGGTAATGTTAGCTTCGTCACGAATAAAAGCGCCATCGCCGCAGGTCAGAGCCTGCTTCTCTTCTTCCTGCACCCGCGCATGCACCGTACCGTGAATCGACTGCAGGTAGGCGCGGGGGCCGTGAAGCTGCACGTTAAGCTGCTCGCCTTTCGCCAGGTCGATATGGTGGATCCATACCTGCTGGCGGAGCTGGAGGCTATGCTGGCTGCCGTCCGGCGAAGCCAGCAGCTGCTGCGATCCGGCGGCGATAGCGATTTTTTGCACCAGCGGGTTTTCGTGCTGTGGGCAGGCATCCAGCCACAGCTGCATTCGCGTCAGCGAGCGATCTTTACTCAGGTTATGCTCGCTGTAGCTTACGCCAGGCTGAGTTGATATCAGCAGCGCTTCGCCGGCTTTTGCCTGAATATGGTTGCCATCGCTGTCGCGGTATTCCGCTTCACCTTCCAGAATCAGGTT
Organism: Klebsiella sp. S69; assembly: GCF_016516145.1. Classification (NCBI taxonomy): domain Bacteria; kingdom Pseudomonadati; phylum Pseudomonadota; class Gammaproteobacteria; order Enterobacterales; family Enterobacteriaceae; genus Klebsiella; species Klebsiella sp. S69. The sequence continues at coordinate 107,293 of NZ_JACVUU010000006.1, forward strand.
CAGAATGTCGACTTTCGGGTAGGTCCGCGGCTGAAACGACGCGCCGGGCGCCAGAATTTCCTGATTGAGCACGCGCAACGATGCGTAGCCCAGCAATTTAGGGTCGAAGTAGTGGCCAAAGGAAAAGGTGTAGCGGGCCTGCAGCCAGCCGAAGTCTGCTTGACCGCACTGTTTGGCTGTTCGGGTTGTAATCATCTTCTTGACCTCTCTTTACACTAAATCAATGGTAAAGGTATGGACGCTGTATTGTTAGCCAGATATTCTGCCCGGTATATTCAAATTTCCTGAATGAGACTGCGATGGCTAAAGAGAGAGCATTAACGCTGGAAGCATTGCGCGTTATGGATGCAATTGACCGACGCGGAAGCTTTGCGGCGGCGGCCGATGAGCTGGGTCGGGTGCCTTCAGCGCTGAGCTATACCATGCAAAAGCTGGAAGAGGAGCTGGACGTCGTGCTGTTTGACCGTTCAGGTCATCGAACAAAATTCACTAACGTGGGCCGAATGTTGCTGGAGCGCGGGCGCGTACTGCTGGAGGCGGCCGATAAGCTGACGACGGATGCCGAAGCGCTATCGCGCGGTTGGGAAACGCACCTCACTATCGTCACCGAGGCGCTGGTGCCCACCACCGACCTTTTTCCTTTAATTGAAAAGCTGGCGACCAAATCGAATACTCAACTGTCGATTATTACCGAAGTACTGGCCGGGGCATGGGAACGGCTTGAGCAGGGACGGGCGGATATTGTCGTTGCGCCGGATATGCATTTTCGCTCCTCTTCGGAAATCAACTCCCGCAAGCTCTATTCGGTGATGAGCGTCTATGTTGCCGCGCCGGATCACCCTATTCACCAGGAGCCGGAGCCGCTTTCTGAAGTTACGCGCGTTAAGTACCGCGGCGTGGCGGTCGCGGATACCGCTCGCGAGCGCCCGGTGTTGACCGTGCAACTGCTCGATAAACAGCCGCGCTTAACCGTGAGCACCATCGAAGATAAGCGTCAGGCGCTGCTGGCAGGATTGGGCGTTGCGACGATGCCGTATCCGCTCGTAGAGCAGGATATTGCCGAAGGGCGTCTGCGGGTGGTCAGTCCGGAATACAGCAACGAGATCGACATTATTATGGCCTGGCGTCGCGACAGCATGGGTGAGGCGAAGTCATGGTGTCTGCGGGAAATCCCGAAGCTGTTTATGGGAAGATAAAACAAAATGCGCCCCTTTTTTGTCGAGGGGCGCATCGTTAGTAAGAAGTCGGTTTAGGATCCGGCCCGAAGCGATTATTTCCTGGGGTGCCGTTCTGGCAATTGAATACCAGGATCACCAGCCAGCCGATAACGGGAATCAGCAGCAATAACAGCCACCATGCCGAGCGGTCGGTATCGTGCAATCGACGGAACTGCACGGCCCACCACGGTAAGAATATCAGCACGCCATAGATAGTGGTCAGAATCCCTTCTCCTCCGGCGCGCTGCCATCCCAGCATCTTATCAATGATGCTGAGTACGCCGGTGAGGATGATGTTGACCAGAATAAACATCCAGTACTCTTTGCGCCGGGCGCGGCCGCCAAATCCAATGTAGTTTTTTAATACTTTAAGATACCAGTCCATTTCTACGCCTCTGTTAACCGTCAATCACTTGTTTTTAAAGCGATCGAAATAAGAATAGACGTGAATGAAATGATGGTAAATATTTGTTTTGTGAATTATTGGGCGCAGCAAATCGCGCCCAATTGCCTAGCGGAAACGAAGATCGCGGCCGTGAGGTTCGTTAAGATCCTGCTGCGGACCAACGGAGATAATCCCGGTCGGGTTGATGGTTTTATGGCTACGGTAGTAATGGTTGCGGATATGGGCGAAGTCCACCGTTTCCGCAATGCCCGGCATCTGGTAGATATCGCGCAGGAAGCTATACAGGTTGAGGTAATCGCTGATGCGGCGTTTGTCGCATTTAAAGTGGGTCACGTACACCGGATCGAAACGAACCAGGGTGGTCCACAGGCGAATATCAGCTTCCGTCAGTTGGTTACCCGTCAGGAAACGATGCTGGCCAAGGATTTGCTCCAGACGCTCCAGAGCGGTAAACACTGCATCAACCGCTTCATCATAGGCCTGCTGGCTGGTGGCGAACCCGGCTTTATAGACGCCGTTATTCACATTGTCGTAGATCCAGCCGTTCAGCTCATCAATCTGATCGCGCAGCTCAGGCGGGTAGTAATCTCCTGCGCGGGCGCCCAGCCCGTCGAAGGCGGTATTAAACATGCGGATGATTTCCGCCGACTCATTGCTGACGATGGTGTGCTGCTTTTTGTCCCACAGCACCGGCACCGTAACGCGCCCGCTGTAGTGGGGATCGGCATGCAGATAAAGCTGATAAAGATATTCGTGCTGGTAGAGCGTATCGCCGGTGGCTGCCGGGAAGCTATCGTCGAAAGTCCAGCCGTTCTCGAACATCAAGGGATTAACCACGGAGACGGAGATAAACGGCTCCAGCCCTTTCAGGCTACGCAGAATTAAAGTGCGATGCGCCCATGGGCAGGCAAGAGAAACGTACAGATGATAGCGATCTTTCTCCGCAGCGAATCCGGCTTCGCCGCTTGGGCCCGGCGCGCCGTCGGCGGTTAACCAGTTGCGAAAGGCGGAAACAGAACGCTTAAATCGCCCTCCGGTGGATTTGGTGTCATACCAGGTGTCGTGCCAGACGCCGTCAACTAATTGTCCCATTATTTCCTCCTTTATACCCGTCATACTTCAAGTTGCTTGTGCGTTGGCTTTCCTCGCTCACCCCAGTCACTTACTGGAGTAAGCTCCTGGGGATTCACTGCGTCGCCGCGTAATTCGCCCCTACGGGACTCACCCTTTCAGGGCCAGCGCAAGCGCTGTTCAAAACGGTTAACCGTTTTGTCCTGCAACTCGAATTATTTAGGGTATAGATAATAAAAGCGAGGAGATGTCTCCTCGCTTTATATTTATTCAGTATAGTGCGCTTACCACTTTTTATTCAGTACGCGGTCGATACTAAAGGCGCCTGGACCGGTGATAGCCAGCAGCAGGAAGCCGCCCGCGATGGTCAGGTTTTTCATGAACATCAGCGAGTTCACGCCTTCAGCAAAGTTGCTGTGGAACAGGAACGCGGTCAGCACGGTGAAGCCGGCGGTGAACAGCGCGGTAGTGCGGGTCAGGAAACCGAACAGGATTGCCAGACCGCCGCCGAATTCAAGCAGGATCACCAGCGGCAGCATAAACCCAGGGACGCCCATGGCTTCCATATATTGTTGTGTACCCGCATACCCGGTAATTTTTCCCCAACCTGCGGTAATGAACAGAATGGGCATCAGAATGCGCGCTACCAGTACACCAACATCTTCTAATTTTTTCATTTCCTACTCCAGAAAACCCAAAGGGCGGCGATTTTGTTTTTCAAAGTAATCCAGCGTGTTACGCGGGGTTGCTGTCGATGGAGTGAATATTAGCGGGGCCGTGACGGAATTGTTAGCAAGGAAAACTGTAGATCTTCTTCAAAGATTCTGAGTGATTATTGATAAACCAAATGAATAGAAGAACCGCTATAGCGGCGCTGGAGATGAGAAAAGAAGAAATGAGAAGCGATGCGGCTGTCATGAAATTCAAGGGGGAAGCAGATCTGCTCATGATGCCGGGAGGCGGCTGGCGCCTGACCCGGCTTATATCATTCCGCTATGAACATTAGCCTCAGCGTGATGACGACTGGCGCAGCAGATTGCGGGCCATCCGCCAGGTGCTCCAGATACCGAGGCTGCGTTTTGCCCAGCGCATCAAAAAGCGCGGATGACGAACTGACCATATTGCCACGAGGCCGCTGCCGACCATTGCCCATGAACGCAGATTCAGCAGGGTATTCCAGCCCCGATCAATGGGCGCAGTTGCCTCAAGCCAATGGCGGTGGCTGGCGCTAAGGTCCAGCCGCTGCTGTTGGATCAGGCGCAGCAAAAGCGCTTTTTGTCGTTCGCGTTCCTGCTGTTCGCGGCTCATGGCTTATCGTCCTCCAGCAATGCGCGGTCGTTTGCCAGCTCCTGACGCGTGAAGCGCAGGAACGTTGAACGTCGGGCTTTGCGTAAGGTCCAGATACCGCCAATGAGCGCTGCCAGCAGCAGAACCGCCGTGGTGCCGATCATCACGTTTAATCGATATTGCGCATCGACCGCCCAGATGATCAGAACCAGCATGCTCATCAAACCAAACGCGGCGAACAGCAGCGTCAATCCGAGCATCAGGAATAGCTGGATGAGGTTGGCTTTCTCCTCTTCCAGCTCCACGACGACCAGGCGCAGGCGCGTTTCCACCATCTCAACCAGCAAAGTGACGATGCGCTGACCGATGCCGAAAACGCTTTGTCCGGGGCCTTGCGTGCTTTTAGAATTCGCCATAATTAACGACGCGTCAGCAGGACACCCAGCACCAGCCCGACGGCAGCACCAATCCCCACGCCGGTCCACGGGTTTTCACGGACGTATTCATCTGCACGCGCAGCGGTTTCTCGCGTTTGCTTCATGAGAGCGTCGCTGGTTTCACCCAGGCGTACACGGCTTTCCTTCAGCGCGCTTTCAGCTTTACTACGTAGCTTACCGATCTCTTCTTTCGACTTATCCGTGGAGGAGTTCAGCACTTCTTCCAGGGTATCAGCCAGCGTCTTCAGTTCCGCACGCAGGTCTTCTGCAACGTTATCTTTAGCCATGTTTATCTCCTGTTAAAGTGGTCCATATTGGTCTTGCTTAAGCGATTAGTACTCGCGAGATTGCAGCTCTTTCAGTTCTTGCTGCGCTTCTTCAAGTTTACGCTGGCGCTTGCTGATTTTATCAGCATCGCCTTTCTGTTCGGCTTCGCGCAGGTCCTTGCGGCGTTCGGCAATTTCTTCCTGCTGTTTGGCGATTTTTTTCTGGTGATCGGCTTTGAGCTGGCTGTCGCTGCAGTGAGCCTTCACTTCGCTCAGCGCCTTTTTCAGACCGTCAATACGATGCTGGTTATTATGCTTTTCTGCATAGCTGATCTCCCGCTGGATATCCTGCTCTTTTTCCTGGCAAGGGGAGATGGCAAAGGCGCTGGCGCTAAGTGATGACAGAACCAGGAGCAAAGCGATGCGGTGTTTCATGGATACTACCTTCCATTGTGCGGGGGAATAACCCCGATCCAGTTGATAAACGTGAGTCTGGTGACTTCCGCAAACTTAATGATAGTAAGTAAACCGGGAAATCACCAAACCGGGTGAAAATATTCGGAATTTTCGTTGATTACCCGAATCTGTGTGGAGTATCGCGCAGGCGGGAAATCCAGGCCGTCGGCGAATCATCGTCTTCCACTAAAGCGATAATATAACCATGCGGCAGAGCGCGACCCAAAACTTCTTTGGCGGCGGCTCCCTGAGCGCTGGAGTCAAACTTGATGAGCAGACCGTCATTCTGTGGCGTAATGCTCTTAAAACGGATGCCGTTGGCATCGAGATGGTGCCAGACGGAAAAACCGTCCGGCATGCTAATACCCTGGCTAACGGGGCGAATAGCCAGGGTTGATTCCTGCTGCTGCACGGTGAGCCAGAGCCAGAACAGGCCGCACAGGAGTAACGAACCGCCCAGCATCCAGCTTATCTGACGTAGAGAGGCGCGCTTTATCGCCATTGTCAGCCCCGGCTCCTGTATTTTTTCTTCCACAGGACGATCAGCGAGCCAATCAGGCCGAATACCAGCAGCGCGACGGGCAGCAGCATCAGGCAGGACATCAGCTGATCTTCATATTTCAGGAATACCGGCGTTTTCCCCAACAGATATCCCAGCGAAGTCAGAATCAGCACCCACAGCAGCCCGCTCATCCAGTTAAAAAACTGGAAACGCGCGCTGCTCAGGCCCGACAGGCCGGCAATGGTCGGCAGCAGCGTGCGCACGAAAGCGATAAAACGGCCAATCAGCAGGGCGGAAAGCCCGTGCTTATGGAACAGATGATGCGCGCGCTGGTGGTAGTGCGAAGGGAGATGCGACAGCCAGTTTTGTACGATACGCGTATTGCCCAGCCAGCGGCCCTGAATATAGCTTAGCCAGCAGCCCAGGCTTGCCGCCGCGGTAAGTAGCAGCAGCGTTTGTGGAAAACCCATCGCGCCTTTGGCAATCAGTACGCCCACCAGAACAAGCAGGCTATCGCCTGGTAAGAAGGCGGCGGGCAGCAGACCGTTCTCAAGGAATAAAATCATAAATAAGACAAAGTACAGCATGCCAATCATGGAGGGATTAGCGAGAGTTTCGTAATCCTGAGCCCACAAGGCATTCAATAATTGGGTTAATAGTTCCATTCACGATTCCTGGTACATCGGTTAACGGCACGTCTGAACGCGGCATATGCATGGCGACATAGCTTCTTATTGGATTATGGTCGCTACTGCGCTCTGAACGGTTCCCTGTTTAAAAGTGAAGTAAGCAAAAGCTTACTCTCAGAACGACAAAATGCATCTAATTGTAACAAACCCGCTGACTTTACGTCAGAGAAATTGCAGTTTGTTGCATTCTGATTTTGCTGATTGCGGCGGAGGGTGGCGAGTGTATTTACACAGGCTGACACTATATATGCTTTGCTTACCCTGAGGGCTTTTCGGGCAGCGCAGGAGTTGCTGCCCGGCAGGGAGATAAAGGGCTATTTTGCGCCGTTGGCGGCCGTATCGAGATGAACTACCGGATTATCGGCAAACAGGTAGCGATCGGCATTGAATTCAAAGTCATCGCTGGTTTCATTGAATAACATCAGCTTGGTATTTTCCAGATGCTGCCACATGGCCAGCTTAGCCGCATGGGGATCTTTGCGAATCAGCGCTTTCAGAATTTGATCGTGATCGTCGCACCAGTTATCGACGGTACGCGAGTCGATATGGTCATGCAGCTTTTTCCAGTACGGGTTATGTACGCGCTGGGTCCACATCTTTTCCACGATAGCGGCGAGGGCGGTGTTTTGCGTTGCCAGCGCCACCTGCACATGAAACTGAAGATCCCATTCGGAATCGCGAAAACACTTCTCTTTACGCGCTTTTTCCTGGATTTCCATCAACTTCATGATGTCCTGCTTGGTCACCTGAGTGGCGGCGAATTCGGCAATGTTGCTTTCGATCAGCTGGCGGGCCTGCAACAGCTCAAAAGGACCATAATTGGCGAATTCCAGCGATTCATCGGCAATTTGCTGATGTTTCGGATGATTGGAGATAACGTGGATACCGGAACCTTTGCGGACTTCAACGTAGCCTTCAACTTCCAGCATAATGATGGCTTCGCGAACGACGGTACGACTTACGCTTTTTTCGTCAGCGATAAACCGCTCTGCGGGTAGCTTATCGCCTACAAGGTAGACACCTTGTTCAATACGCGTCTTAAGCTCAGCGGCAAGCTGCTGATACAAACGACGCGATTCAGTGATTTCCATATTCGCTCCCGGGAGATGGCGACAATATTGGATTTGTTATACCACTTTTACGCGCTTCTCACCACAAGAAGAAATGAAAAAGCCGCCTTCATCAAGGCGGCTTCGGGAGGGGGGAGCCCTCGTTTAACTAGCTTTGCGTGGCAGGCTTACTGGTTTCCAGCGGAGTGCTGTCGTCATCCGCAGATTTATTTTTTAGTACGGTCCAGATGACCACCGCGCCCAGCACATCGAAGATGGCCAGTACGGCGAACAGCGGGCTAAAGCCGATAGTATCCGCCAGCGCGCCAACCACCAGGGCAAACATGGTGCTGGCCAGCCATGCGGCCATGCCGGTCATACCGTTCGCGGTTGCCACTTCGTTACGACCAAATACGTCGGAAGAGAGCGTGATCAGCGCACCGGACAGCGCCTGGTGAGCAAAACCGCCGACGCACAGCAGGGCGATAGCGACGAACGGGCTGGTGAACAGACCGATCATCCCTGGGCCAATCATCAGCAGCGCGCCCATCGTCACGACCATTTTACGGGAAACAATCAGGTTCACGCCAAACCAGCGCTGGAACAGCGGCGGCAGGTATCCACCGATAATACAGCCGAGGTCGGCAAACAGCATCGGCATCCAGGCGAACATGGCGATTTCTTTCAGGTTAAAGCCGTAGACTTTAAACATGAACAGAGGGATCCAGGCGTTAAAGGTCCCCCATGCCGGTTCGGCAAGGAAACGCGGCAGGGCGATACCCCAGAACTGACGGTTACGCAGAATCTGCCACGGAGACATTTTCTTGCCGTTGTTAGTCTGGTGATGAGACTCCTGGCCACCGATGATGTAGTCGCGTTCTTCGTCAGTTAATTTTTTCTGATCGCGCGGGTGTTTATAGAACACCAGCCACGCCATTGCCCAGGCAAAGCTCAGTACGCCGGAGATGATAAAGGCCATCTGCCAACTGTGCATAACGATAGCCCAAACCACCAGCGGCGGAGCAATCATAGCGCCGATAGAGGAGCCGACGTTGAAGTAGCCGACGGCGATAGAACGCTCTTTCGCCGGGAACCATTCGGAACTGGCTTTCAGACCCGCCGGGATCATTGCCGCTTCGGCGGCACCCACCGCGCCGCGCGCCAGCGCCAGACCGCCCCAGCTTCCCGCCAGCGCGGTAGAGCCGCAGAACACGGCCCAGGCGATAGCAAAGAAGGCATAGCCGATTTTGGTACCTAAAATATCCAGCACGTAGCCGGCGACAGGCTGCATGACGGTATAGGCAGCGGAATAGGCCGCGATGATATAGGAATACTGTTGGGTGGAGATGTGTAACTCTTCCATCAGAGTCGGCGCAGCTGCCGCCACAGTGTTACGCGTCAGGTACCCCAGCACGGTGCCTAAGGTCACCAGTGCGATCATGTACCAACGTAACCCTTTAATTTTACGCATGTAAACCTCATCGTTTGTTATATATCCGCAGCGGGTGCGGCTATCTTCTTGCCTGTAACGGCGGCGAAGAAGGTGAAACGGAGGGTTCAGGAGAGGAAACCTCGTATGGCCCGAACCTTGCCATTAACTGTTGTGTCTAATTCGGTGTCCATACCGGTAAATCCGACGTGATATTTCGTCGGTAATGCATTCCGTCGGTTTATATGTTTCGACGGCAGCAAGATAACTTGTCATACAACTTCAAAAGTTGAGTGACGTCACAAAAGCGGGAAAGTTTGTGTGGGCATTCGTTCATGCGAGAAAGGCCAGAGCTGGTGCGCTCTGGCGGGCCGTTTACTCCTTTCATGGTACTTTTTTTGTCATCGTTTATTGATCTAACTCACGAAAAATACTTCGGTCTGTAGAAATTGGTGTGATAACTTTGTCAGCATTATAGTCAATCATCTGATGGGCTCCCCCGGGGGCGAAGAGGACACGAAAATGACACCGTTTATGACCGAAGATTTCCTGCTTGATACCGAGTTTGCCCGCCGTCTGTACCACGATTACGCGAAAGACCAGCCGATTTTCGACTACCATTGCCACCTGCCGCCGCAGCAGATTGCGGAAAATTACCGCTTTAAAAATCTGTATGACATCTGGCTAAAAGGCGATCACTATAAATGGCGTGCGATGCGTACCAACGGCGTAGCCGAGCGTCTGTGCACCGGTGATGCTTCCGATCGCGAGAAATTTGACGCCTGGGCGGCCACCGTACCGCATACCATCGGTAACCCGTTATACCACTGGACGCATCTTGAGCTGCGTCGTCCTTTTGGTATTACAGGTAAAGTCCTCTCTCCGGCTACGGCGGACGAAATCTGGAATCAGTGCAACGATCTGCTGGCGCAGGAGAGCTTCTCCGCTCGCGGCATCATGCAGCAGATGAATGTGAAAATGGTCGGCACCACCGACGATCCGGTCGATTCTCTCGAGCATCACGCTTCCGTCGCTAAAGACAGCTCCTTCACCGTGAAAGTGCTGCCAAGCTGGCGTCCGGACAAAGCCTTCAATATCGAACAGGCGACCTTCAACGACTACATGGCGAAGCTGGGCGAAGTGTCTGACACCGATATCCGCCGCTTTGCCGATCTCCAGTCCGCGCTGACTAAACGTCTGGATCACTTCGCCGCTCACGGTTGTAAAGTTTCTGACCATGCGCTGGACGTGGTGCTGTTTGCCGAAGCCAACGAAAGCGAACTGGATAGCATCCTGGCGCGTCGTCTGGCTGGCGAGGCCCTTAGCGAGCATGAGGTTGCGCAGTTCAAGACGGCGGTTCTGGTTTTCCTCGGCGCGGAATACGCCCGTCGCGGCTGGGTACAGCAGTATCACATCGGTGCGCTGCGCAACAACAACCTGCGCCAGTTCAAACTGTTAGGGCCGGATGTGGGTTTTGACTCCATCAACGACCGTCCGATGGCGGAAGAGCTGTCCAAACTGCTCAGCAAACAGAACGAAGAAAATCTGCTGCCAAAAACTATCCTCTACTGCCTGAACCCGCGCGACAACGAAGTGTTGGGCACCATGATCGGCAACTTCCAGGGGGAAGGTATGCCGGGCAAAATGCAGTTCGGTTCCGGCTGGTGGTTTAACGATCAGAAAGACGGTATGGAACGTCAGATGACCCAGCTGGCACAGCTTGGCCTGCTGAGCCGCTTTGTCGGGATGCTGACCGATAGCCGCAGCTTCCTCTCCTACACCCGTCATGAATATTTCCGTCGCATCCTGTGCCAGATGATTGGTCGCTGGGTTGAAGCGGGAGAAGCCCCGGCGGACATTCAGCTGCTGGGCTTGATGGTGAAAAATATTTGCTTTAACAATGCGCGTGACTACTTCGCCATTGAACTGAACTAAGACCAGAGGTCGGTTGATATGCAATACATTAAAATCCATTCGCAAGATAACGTCGCGGTAGCGTTGGCGGATATGGCGGCAGGCACGGTAGTCACCATTGACGGCGATACGGTCACGTTGGCTCAGGATATTGCGCGCGGGCATAAGTTTACGCTGCGCGGCATTGCGAAGGGAGACAACGTCATTAAGTACGGTCTGCCGATAGGGCATGCGCTGGCGGATATCGCGCCGGGGGAACATATCCACTCCCATAATACGCGTACTAACTTAAGCGATCTCGACGCGTACAGCTATCAACCGGATCTTATCGAACCCGCCGCGCAGCCGGCGGATCGCGATATCCAGATTTATCGTCGCGCCAACGGCGAAGTCGGCGTGCGCAACGAGTTGTGGATCCTGCCGACCGTCGGCTGCGTCAACGCCATGGCGCGTCAAATGCAGAATCGATTCCTGAAAGAGACGAATGACGCGGAAGATATTGACGGCGTACATCTCTTCAGTCACACCTACGGCTGCTCACAGCTCGGTGACGATCACATCAACACCCGTACCATGCTGCAAAACATGGTGCGCCATCCGAACGCGGGGGCGGTGCTGGTGGTCGGCCTGGGCTGCGAAAACAATCAGGTTGATGCATTTCGCGAAACGCTGGGCGAGTTCGACCCTGACCGCGTCCACTTTATGATCTGCCAGCATCAGGATGATGAAGTGGAAGCCGGGCTGGAGCATCTGCGTCAGCTATATGACGTGATGCGCCACGATAAGCGCGAGCCGGGTAAGCTGAGTGAACTGAAGTTTGGTCTCGAGTGCGGCGGTTCAGACGGTCTGTCCGGCATCACCGCTAACCCGATGCTGGGCCGTTTCTCGGACTACCTGATTGCTAACGGCGGAACTACCGTGCTGACCGAAGTACCGGAAATGTTCGGCGCCGAACAGCTGCTGATGAGCCACTGTCGCGATGAAGAGACGTTTGGCAAGCTGGTGACGATGGTTAATGATTTCAAACAGTACTTTATCGCTCATGACCAGCCGATTTATGAGAACCCATCGCCGGGCAACAAAGCGGGCGGCATCACTACGCTTGAGGATAAGTCGCTGGGCTGTACGCAGAAAGCGGGCTCCAGCCAGGTGGTTGACGTCCTGCGCTACGGCGAGCGGCTGAAAGTGCACGGCCTTAACCTGCTGAGCGCGCCGGGCAACGATGCGGTAGCGACCAGCGCCCTGGCCGGCGCGGGCTGCCATATGGTGCTCTTCAGCACCGGACGCGGCACGCCATACGGCGGTTTCGTTCCGACGGTGAAAATTGCCACCAACAGCGAACTGGCGGCGAAGAAAAAACACTGGATCGACTTCGATGCCGGTCAGCTGATTCACGGTAAAGCGATGCCGCAGCTGCTGGAAGAGTTTGTCGATACCATTGTGGCCTTTGCCAACGGTAAGCAAACCTGCAACGAGCGTAATGATTTCCGCGAACTGGCGATATTCAAAAGCGGCGTCACCCTTTAAGTACTCGTATCTTTCACGCCACAGCTGCGGCGTGAAACCTTATTGAGTAATAAAGGGAGGCGTTTCAAAAGCGGCGTTTCTGAGTATGATGCGCCGTTTTGTCTTATACCCTAAATAATTCGAGTCGCAGGACAAAGCACTTGTGCTTTGAACAGCGCTGGCCCCGAAGGGGCGAGACCGCAGACCGAGTAACGCGGCTAACGCACATGCAACTTGAAGTATGACGGGTATATAAGGATTTCCCATGACCGCATACTGGCTTGCCCAGAGCGTTGGCGTTATCGCCTTTCTGATCGGTATTACGACATTTTTCAATCGCGATGAGCGCCGCTTTAAGCTCCAGCTAGCCGTTTATAGCGCCACCATTGGCGTGCATTTCTTTTTGATGGGCGCCTGGCCGGCGGGTATGAGCGCCGAGCTGAATACCGTTCGTACCCTCGTCTCCATGCGCACCCGCAGGCTGTGGGTGATGACCCTGTTTATTGTGCTCACGCTGGTACTGGGGCTGGCGAAGCTGCAGCACGCTATGGAGCTGCTGCCGATTATTGGCACCCTGGCCAGTACCTGGGCGCTCTTTCGCTGCTCCGGGCTCACCGTCCGCTGCGTGATGTGGTGTGCAACCGCCTGCTGGGTGATCCACAACTTCTGGCTGGGTTCGATCGGCGGCACTCTGATTGAAGGCAGCTTCCTGCTGATGAACGGCCTGAATATCATTCGTTTCCGGCGGATGCAGAAGCGCGGTATCGATCCGTTTAAAGTGGAAAAGGCGGTACAGAAGGAAACCCCCTCCGCGCGTTAGCGGAGGGGGGGGGAGATTAACTGCGCAGGGCGTTCTTCGCCAGCTGTTCGTCTTCAGCGATACAGGCGGCAGCGGTGAACAGCGCATCGGTTGAGGAGTTCAGTGCGGTTTCGCAGGAGTCCTGCAGGACGCCGATAATAAAGCCGACGGCGACCACCTGCATGGCGATATCGTTCGGGATACCAAACATATTACAGGCCAGCGGGATCAGCAGCAGCGACCCGCCCGCCACGCCGGAAGCGCCGCAGGCGCACAGCGAAGCGACGACGCTGAGCAGCAGCGCGGTCGGCAGATCGACCGGAACATTCAGCGTGTGTACTGCCGCCAGGGTCAGTACCGTAATGGTAATCGCCGCGCCGGCCATGTTGATGGTCGCGCCCAGCGGAATAGAGACCGAATAGGTATCGCGATCCAGATTAAGCTTTTCGCACAGCGCCATATTCACCGGAATGTTGGCGGCGGAGCTGCGGGTAAAGAAGGCGTATACGCCGCTTTCGCGCAGGCAGGTCATCACCAGCGGATAGGGATTGCGGCGGATTTTCCAGAACACCAGCAGCGGGTTAATCACCAGCGCCACCAGCAGCATACAGCCAACCAGCACCAGCAGCAGCTGGGCGTAGCCCCACAGGGTTTCAAACCCTGTCGTCGCCAGCGTTGACGCGACCAGCCCAAAGATACCCAGCGGCGCAAAGCGAATCACCACCTTAACGATAAAGGTCACCGCGTGGGACATATCGTTGATCAGATTTTTGGTGGTTTCATTGCCGTGGCGCAGCGCGAACCCTAAACCGACGGCCCAGACCAGAATCCCGATGTAGTTAGCGTTCAACAGGGCGTCAATCGGGTTAGAAACCATGCTCATCAGCAGCCCGCGCAGGACTTCAACGATGCCCGACGGCGGAGTAATGCTCTCTGCCGCTGCGTTCAGGTGCAGCGTTGACGGAAAGAGGAAGCTAAACAGCACCGCGGTTAACGCGGCGGCAAAAGTCCCCAGCAGATAGAGGAACAGAATCGGGCGGATGCTGGTTTTTTGCCCCTGCTGATGATTGGCGATGGAGGCCATAACCAGCATCAATACCAGCACCGGCGCTACCGCTTTCAGCGCGCCGACGAACAGCGTACCCAGTAGTCCAACCGCTACGGCGGCCGGTTTTGAGACCGTCGCCAGCAGTACGCCGAGTACCAGACCGATTAAAATTTGTTTGACCAGACTGCCCTGAGCCAGCCGCCGTAGCAGGGTCGATCGGGGTGATGGGGTTGCCATAATTCATTCCTTCCAGTGATGTCGCTGTCCGTCCCGGCTACGTATTATTTGTAACGTTTATGTCCGGATGTAAATAGATGTTTGCCTGGTTGAGTATACGGAAAGAACGCTATTGGGGAAGGGTAAAATGCTGTTTATCGCGCTGAGATCTTATTTTTTAACTATGCATTAACTATTTTGTGACATGAGTAAGAATAATGCGCGGCGAACGTTGCCGACCGGGTGAAACGGGTCTTCACCCGGTCGTTTACCTTTTATTGCAGCTGTTTTTTCTTATCGTTCTGCTTGTTGACCCAGGCGTTGATAAGCAGGGTCAGCACCAGAATACCGCCGACCACGCCCAGAGAAATGCCGATAGGAATATGGAAGAAATCGACAATCAGCATCTTGATGCCGATAAACACCAGAATCACCGACAGGCCATATTTCAGCATTGAGAAGCGCTCCGCGACGCCCGCCAGCAGGAAATACATCGCGCGCAGGCCAAGTATCGCGAACAGGTTGGAGGTCAGCACGATAAACGGATCGGTGGTCACGGCGAAGATGGCCGGAATACTGTCAACGGCAAAGATAACGTCGCTCAGCTCGACCAGGATCAGCACCAGCAGCAGCGGCGTGGCGTAGATAACGCCGTTTTTGCGGGTAAAGAAGCGCTCACCCTCGATTTTATCCGTCATGCGCAGATGATTGCGGATCCAGCGCACCAGCGGTTTATCGCCGATCCCGGAATCATCCTCTTTCGCCAGCGCCATCTTCACGCCGGTAAACAGCAGGAAGGCGCCGAAGACGTAGAGCAGCCACTCAAACTGAGATATCAGCCAGCTACCGGCGAAGATCATGATCGTACGCAGCACGATCGCGCCCAGTACGCCGTAAACCAGCACTCTGCGCTGTAGCGCAGGCGGAACGGCAAAGTAGCTGAACAGCATCAGCCAGACGAAGACGTTATCCACGGCCAGCGCTTTTTCAATCAGATAGCCGGTGAGGAACGCCAGCGCTTGCGGGTCGGCCACGGCGCGACCTTCGGTCTGCACCAGATACCACCAGAAAGCGGCGTTAAACAGCAGCGAGAGGGTAACCCAGAGAATTGACCAGCCAGCGGCCTGCTTCATGGTCATGCTATGTGCACCACGCCGTCCCTGCAGCAGCAGATCGATAGCCAGCATAATGACCACGACCACTGCGAATCCGCCCCATAACAACGGTGTGCCGACAGTATTCATTACTATTTTCCTTACATAAAAACAAAACGGCTGACGTCGGAAGACGGCAGCCGCTGCGCTTTTATGCATAGACCTCGCCTTCCGGCAAGGTCTCACTTACAACAAGAATCTGTTGCCCGGCGACCGGATGCGGTTTTTCACGCATCGTAATGACGATCGGCCGGCAAGGAAGTTACTCCCCTTTGCGCGTAACAAAGTATTACAGGTTATAAATGGCGTCAATGGAGGCCGACGGACCATTTACACAGCTTTACGCCACCGGTTGACTATCCGCCGGGAACACGACCCCGGTCTGGCGACGAATTTCGCTCAGCAGCTTCGCCGTGATGCGGCTCACTTCCAGACCCGGATGAACCACCTCGTTGGTTTCAACCAGACGCGCGAACTCCTCCGCTTCATATAGCATCGTATTGATATGCTGCGGCTGGGTGAGATCCTGAGATTTGCCGCCGCGCGGCACGAAGCACACTTTCTGGCATTCGGAGATTTTTTCGATCACTAACGCGCCGGCTTCGCCCTGAATTTCGCTGGGGATCGCCGAGTCGCTGACCTTTGAGTGGTGCAAAGTGACATCAAAATCCCCGTAGCTGAGAACGACCGTGCCCTGGCCATCGACGCCGCTCTCCAGCAGGCTGGCGGTTGCGTGCACCGCGCGAGGCTCGCCCCACAGCGCGACCGCCGAGGCCAGGCAGTAAAAGCCGATGTCCATAATCGAGCCGTTAGAGAAGGCCGGATTGAAGGTGTTGGGATTTTCACCGTCGAGATAGCGCTGATAGCGGGAAGAGTACTGGCAGTAGTTAATAAAGGCTTTGCGCAGCTTGCCGATCTTGTCGAATGATTGTTTAAGCAGCAGGAAGTTTGGCAGGCTGGCGGTTTTGAACGCTTCGAAGAGCACCACGTTATTTTCCCGCGCCGTCTTAATGGCGGCTTCCACTTCCTGCAGATTCGAGGCCAGCGGTTTTTCGCAAATGACGTGCTTTTTATGGCGCAGAAACAGGCGGGTTTGCGGAAAGTGCAGCGAGTTTGGGCTGGCGATATAGACCGCGTCAACGTCAGGACTTTGCGCTAAATCTTCCAGCGAAGTGAAGAGATGTTCGACGGGATAATCGCTGGCGAAAGCCTGGGCTTGCTCAAGGCTGCGGGAGTAGATGGCGGTGAGTTTATATTTGCCGGTTTCATGGGCGGCATCGACAAACTGCTTGGTTATCCAGTTTGTGCCAACAACTGCGAAACGTATCATAAACGTTGACGAACTCCGTAAAAGGGACCTTTCGTCACTGTAACACGCCATCATGACAAAACCAGTGCGCTATGGCGCAGAAGCTTGAAGAGTGGTGTGTTGTCTGATGTACGCATAAAGCGTACAATTAATGTGTACAATTCAAACCGGGAGAAATTTATGCGCTCTTATAGTACATCTGAAGCCAGACAGAATATTGCGGCCGTCATGGACGCCGCTGCCAGCGGAGAACCGATTGAAATTACGCGGCGTGATGGAACGTCTAATGTTTTGATCAGTAAGGCTGAATATGAAACGTTTATGAATGCCAAACTTGATGCGGAGTTTGATTTTATTATGCAGCGACACGGCCGTACAGTTAAGGCGTTGACCGATCGATGAAATGGGTGAGCGCAAGCGAAGTCATTGCCTTTCATGATCGCATTTTACAACATCTCCCCGGCGTTAAAGGTATGTCCGATCCTGGTCGGGCGGAAGCCATAATTTATCGTGTACAGAACCGCTTTCACTATGAAGGGGTGAACGACATTTTTGAACTGGCTGCAACCTATTGGGTCGCTATCGCGCGTGGGCACATTTTTAATGATGGTAATAAGAGGACTGCTTTTTTTATCACCATGACGTTCCTGGCCCGCAATGGGTATCTTATCGCTGATGAAGATACCCGGTTGGAAGAACTCACTGTGCTGGCTGCGACAGGCGAAGCTACGGTAGTAGTTCTTGCTGATGCGTTACGGCAATTGGCGCTCTAACGAAAGCTGGGTCAGCCACAGGCGGGTATCAAACTCCAGCTGATGGTACTGCGGCTCCATATGGCAGCACAGCTGATAGAACGCTTTGTTGTGCTCTTTTTCCTTCAGGTGCGCCAGCTCGTGCACCACGATCATCCGCAGAAAATCCTCCGGCGCATCGCGAAAGACGGTGGCGACGCGAATTTCGGCTTTGGCCTTCAGCTTGCCGCCCTGAACGCGGGAGATGGCGGTATGCAGGCCGAGCGCGTTGTTAAGCACGTGGATCTTGTTGTCGTACATTACTTTGTTAATAGGCGCCGCGCCGCGCAGATAGCGGGACTTCAGATCCTGGGTGTACTGATACAGCGCTTTATCGTTGTTGATATCGTGGCCCTGCGGATAGCGCTTTTTCAGCAACTCGCCGAGACGGTTCTGTTCGATTAACGCGGTGACCTGCGCCAGCAGGGATTCAGGGTAGCCCTGGAGATAGGTTAAAGTGCTCATGTGGCCTGTTTGCGTAATTCAGCGACAACAGCCGCGGATTCTAGCACCCCGCGCGGGCAGGATGCCAGAAAGGCAGCGTTACTCGATTATCGCGTCTTCGACCGCCCGGTAGCTAAAGAAGTCAAACAGCGCCTCTTTACGATGCAGCATGCTATCCACGCAGGCCATGCCGACAAACGCGCCGGTAAACTCGCCATAGCGGCTGTATTCATCGGAAAAACGCGAGGTGTCGTAGACCGCGCCGATGTTGAGATATTTTTCGCCATCCACGGACCACGAGCACTGTATCTCCCGGCCATTAATCGCCATCGCCAGATAGATTTCCCCCTCCGTAAGGCAGATTTTCTGCGGGTCGTCGTGACGCTCACCGTTGTCCATATAAATGATGGCCAGCTGCGCTGCGCCGGAGGCTTCATCCCAGGTTTTATGCAAAAACAGATAGTTCATATTGTCGTAGTAAAGCGCCAGGCCCGCGCTATGCTGATAAATCTCCGGGCTGAAATCCATTTTTGTGGTGATGGTGGCGTATACCGAGGTGAGCTTTTTCGCCAGCAGGCTGACTTTATTCAGCGAGCTCAGCGACTCCTGACCGCGTAAGGCAAGGTAACCCGCTTTACGCTCAAGGCTGGTAAAGCGCTGAAAGCGGATCCGCGGCGCATAGAAGGCGTTATCCAGCGTCTGCCCATCAAAATCATCCCTGTCTGGTTTAGCCGGAAACGGCTGAGAAGGCAGATTAGACTCTTCCACCTGGTGCTGAGCGAGGTTCCCCCCGGCCGCCATGCGCAGCCAGCCATCGTCGCTCCATACCATCTTTTGTATCGCCGTCTCGCGGCCTAGCGGGCAGCGCAACTCCTGGCGGAAGGGTCTGCTGCAAAGGTGGGTTAACCAGACTTCCCCCGTCGGGGTCTCGACGTAGCTGCCGTGCCCGGCCTTTTGCAGATAGGTTTGCGGATTGAAGTAGTGTGGTTTGAGATGACCTGCATCGTGGCGCTCGTTAAAATTCTCCGGCCAGGCGGTGACGATAGGATTTTGCGGATCGCCTTCATAGGGGCCAGCGACCTGCGTTGCGCGCGCCATAGTGACCGCATGGCCGTAACCGGTGCCGCCTTCAGCGACCATCAGATAGTAATAGTCGCCGCGGCGCGTCAAATGCGGTGCTTCTATACAACCGCGATCGGTCCCGCCGCGCCAGATCCGCTGCGGATAGCCGACAACGCTTTGCCTTTGCGGTGAATACTCCACCAGGCAAATGGCGCCCGGTTTTTCGTAACCTTCGCGGGTTTCCCACTCCAGTGAGACGATCCATTTTTTACCGTCGCTGTCGTGCAGGATAGAAGCATCGAAGCCGGCCGAGTGAAGATAAACCGGCTCACTCCACGGGCCGCTGATTTCACTGGCGGTAATAAGATAGTTATCTACATCAAAATAACGCGAATTCATAGAATTCATTACGCCATAAATAACGTAGAACAGCTTTTCCTCTTCACACCAGGTCAGGCTTGGCGCCCAAATACCTTTGGCGGAGGGCAGCTTTTTTAAATCCGGATTCGTATCATCGGTGAGAACGTGGGTGAGTAATTGCCAATGTTTGAGATCTCTCGAATGGTAAATCGGCAAGCCGGGAAACCATTCAAAGGAAGAGACAGCTACATAATAATCATCGCCGCGCCGACAGATACTGGGGTCCGGATTAAAACCTTTAAAAACAGGATTCTGAATCATCGTATTTACCCTTAATGCGCAAAATATAGCGATGATTGTAAACAGGCGATAGCAAAGGGGATATATAGACTCTGGCTATTTATATAATAAACGTCTACTTATCCGGTGACGGCGCTCACAAAACCGCGTTATTTCTCCGCCCGGCTGCCTACGGCATCGGTGCTTCTGACTTTATGACGGAAGGCCAGCGGGGTGTCGTTCATCATCTCCTTAAACTTGAGGCAGAAGTAGGCGCTGTCGGTGAAGCCGGCGCTTTGCGAGATATCGCTGATCTTCAGGTCGGTATTGGTCAGCAGGTTGATAGCGATATTGAGTTTGCGCAGCAGCATAAATTTTTTGAAGCTGATACCGAAGGCGGATTTAAAGGTGCGGGAAAACCAGGATTTCGACCACCGGCAGCGGCGGGCGGCTTCTTCGGTCGTCATCTCAAAATTTTCATTTTCATCAATGGATTGCAGAAGTTCAATCAGCTCGCTGAGGTAGCGGTGGTTGGTCCGTTCGGTAATGGGGACGGAATCTTTCAGGCTGTTAAAGGCATGCAGCAGCACGCTCTGCATCAGGGAACGGAACAGCGAATCGGCAAAGTCGCTGAACTCGCCGCACCAGCTCAGGAGCAGCTCCAGACGCTCGGCTTCCTCGCCGGAAAGGTAAGCGACTGCGCCGCAGTGCGCGGCGGGTAGCGACAGGTCATATCCCTCAAGCCACTCTTTTTCGAATTGCATAAGATAACGCTTGTGGCTGGCAGCGGCCGGCAGCGTCATTTCATGGATCAATAAGGCAGGGACGAAAACCAGGGTATTGTTTTTTATCGTAAATTTTTCATCACCAATCGAATAGCTGCCTGCCGACTCTCTGAACCACATCAGTTCGTCCATCATATGAAAATGGGGGACTACGTTTATGCCATTGAAATCATTTATGTTATCTACCCGTAAGGTAAATAGCTCGCCGGCGCCCACGGGGATCTTTTCGAAAACGGGAGATTCGTCACTCATCGGGTACACTCTTCTTATATTTAACAGGATGATTTATACATAATCGGTAGGCCCTTCGCAATAACGTACAGAGGACAAATATTAACGATGTTTCTGGCGGAGGCGCGATGAACACTGCCCGTATCAGTATTAAAGAAAAATTTAGCTATGGGTTAGGGGATACCGGCTGTAATTTAGTCTGGCAAACAGTGATGCTGTTTATGGCCTGGTTTTATACCGATGTATTTGGTTTAAGTCCGGCGCATATGGGAACCATGTTTCTCGCGGTAAGGGTATTAGACGCGGTGACCGATGTATTAATGGGGGCGGTGGCGGATCGTACCCGAACTAAATATGGGCAATTCCGACCTTATATTTTATGGTTCGCCATTCCTTTTGGCGTTCTTTGCTGCTTAACTTTTTATACGCCGGATTTCGGCTATACCGGCAAGCTCATTTATGCCTATGTTTCTTATACCTTATTATCGCTGGTTTATACGGCGATTAACGTTCCGTATTGCGCGATGATCAATAATATTTCTAACGACTCTCGCGAGCGCGTATCGCTCCAGTCCTGGCGCTTTGCGCTCAGTACGCTTGGCGGCCTGATTGTTTCGCTGACCGCGCTACCGCTGGTGGCGTGGTTGGGCCAGGGGAACGTACAAAACGGTTATTTTTACACCATGATCGTAATGGGGGGCCTGAGCATCATCCTGTTCTTTATCTGTTTTGGCCTGACGAAAGAGCGTTACACCACGGATATCGCGGTCAACAACCAAAGCAGCATTCTTGACGATCTAAAAACTCTGCTCGCCAACAAGGACTGGCGCATTTTGTTCGCGCTCAACGTCGTTAACCTGATTGCGGTGCTGTTTAAAGGCGGGACCACGCTCTATTACGTCAACAACATTATGGGGCGGGCGGATCTGGGTAGCCTGCTGCTGACCACCACCCTGGCCTCGGGCGTGCTGGGGGCGATGCTCTCACCATTTATCTTTAAAAATATTGATAAAGTGAAAGGGTTTAAAATCTCGATGGCCATCGAGGCGGCGCTGCTGACGGGCATGTACTTCGTCCCGGCGGGGAACGTAGCCGCTATCTTTGCGCTGGTGATTATCATCAATATTATCCAGCTGGCCGCCACGCCACTGCAGTGGAGCATGCTGTCCGATATCATCGATGCGGAAGAAAAACGCAGCGGTAAAAAGCTCAGCGGGATCGTTTTTTCAACGAACCTGTTTGCCATCAAGCTGGGGATCGCCATCGGCGGCGCGCTGGTGGGCTATATGCTGGCCTGGGGCGACTACGTCGGCGGCGCAGCCCAGCAAACCGAGTCCGCGCTGCAGATGATTAAGCTGTTGTTTACCGTCTTCCCCGGCGTGCTGGTGGCGCTGCTGATTGTTATCATGAGCAAATATAGTCTGGACGATAAGCGCCTGTCGCGCATGGCGCAGGACGACCTCCCGGCGTAACGGGCTATCGCCCGGAAGAAGGAGATAATCGGCGCATCTCTATTCTACTGGGCGGAGTTTGCGTATAAACTCGCGGGTTTTAGAGTTCCGGAGGCACAAAGGCGATGAGCCAGGTAGAGTTAAACGGTGAGTTATTCACATTAGAGCGGTTCCCGCCGAATGCTGAAGAGGAAGCGCTTCAGGCGTGGGAAGCGGCGGATGAATATCTGCTGCAACAGGTGAATGATGTCGACGGCCTGACGCTCATTTTCAATGACAGCTTCGGCGCGCTGGGCTGCGCGCTGGCGGAACGCAATCCGGTCAGCATCAACGATTCCTACGTATCTGAGCTGGCGACCCGCTACAACCTGCGGATGAACGGCATTGATGAAGAGAGCGTACGTTTTCAGGATCCCCTGAGCGAACTGCCCGCAGCTCCGGCACTGGTGCTAATTAAAGTACCAAAACAGCTGGCGCTGCTGGAGCAGCAGCTGCGCGCTCTGCGCGCGGTTGTCACGCCAGAAACCCGCATCATTGCCGCTGCGAAAGCTCGCGACGTCCACAATTCCACCCTGGCGCTGTTTGAGAAAATCCTTGGCACCACCACCACATCGCTGGCCTGGAAAAAGGCGCGGCTGATTTTCTGTACCTCTACCGCGCCTGAGGTAGCCGATGCGCCGCAAACTTACAGCTGGCAGCTGGACGGTACACCGTGGACGATTCACAACCACGCCAACGTGTTTGCCCGCAGCGGCCTGGATATTGGCGCGCGCTTCTTCCTGGAACACTTGCCAGTAAATATTGAAGGCGAGATCGCCGATCTCGGCTGCGGCAATGGCGTGATTGGCCTGAAAGCGCTGGCTTTAAACCCCGACGCCCGGGTGATGTTTACCGATGAGTCCTATATGGCGGTCGCTTCCAGCCGACTGAACGTCGAAACCAATCTGCCGGATGACCTCGAGCGCTGCGAGTTTATGGTGAATAACGCGCTGTCCGATATTGAACCGGACCGCTTCGCCGCCATCCTCTGTAATCCGCCGTTCCATCAGCAGCATGCGATCACCGATCATATTGCCTGGCAGATGTTTAACGATGCCCGTCGTAGCCTGAAGTACGGCGGCGAGCTGTATGTCGTCGGTAACCGCCACCTCGATTATTTCCGCAAGCTGAAGCGCGCGTTCGGTAACTGCACGACGATCGCCACCAATAATAAATTTGTGGTTTTAAAAGCGGTGAAATTGCGTAAGGCGCGTTAAAAGATAATAATCTCGTTCCTGGATAAGCAGGCCGCTATGGCCTGCTTATTTATATTAATCGGACAGGGATTATTAATATGAATCATCAGGAAGATGAATACAGTAATGGAGCCGCCACTCCGCGCAAAATTGTCTTAGGCAGGCATCCTGCCGTATTTGTTTGCGTTATACAATGCATAGTTTATATATACATCACTGGCTCTGGCTGGCTCGGGTTTAGTGATAATACCGGTGGAGGGTATAATCTGCTATTCGCTGTCCTGTGGGCAGCAATGGCCTTCGGAATCTATAAATATAGCCGCGCCTGCGCTGTCATGGCGCTGGTTCTTTATTTTATCGATCAACTGGCGGTGGAGTTATTTCCGCCCGGACGCAGCTTTAATGTGGCCTGGCTGGCAGGGACCACGATCTGGTTACTCTGTTTTTGCCACGGAATTATTGCCTGCTGGATGCGGCGTAAACATAAAGTCATCGGGATTGATGACAGTACATATATTAATAAGCGAACGCGAACGCTGTATCTCATTGTGCTCGTGCTTTTCCATTCATCCTGTCTGGGCCTGAAACAGGCGCAGAAGCACACCCGCAATATCCTCTGGCAGGCGTTTTATCAATCGGTCATGGAAGATAAGAGTAAGATCCCGCTGCCGATAAAAATCGATAATAATACTTCCCTTACCGACATCTATTTTGATCAGCACACCTTGATTGTTGAACACCATGTTCGCCAGACAAAGCTGGCCGAATTACCGATGGCGCTCTACTACGCGCACGCTAAAAAACTTTACTCGCGTTATTGCGCCAACGATGTGGCGAGCTCGCTTGATTTAAAAATGATAGTCCGCTTTGCGCAGGGGTATGAGACGCGTGACCTGTCGTTTACGCCAAAAGACTGTCAATTTTAAGATGGGGAAAATTGTTGATTGAAGCTATCGCAGCCAGCAATATCAAGATTGCCGTTTGTATCAGGCTGGGGCGATAGTGATGTACCGCCTCACGCAGGGAAATGACAATCGCGAGTTTAGCTATGGCGCTCGCGATTGTCTGAGCATGAACTTTTAAATCGACAGCGCCAGCCGGGTGCCCTGAGCGATAGCCCGCCGGGCGTCCAGCTCCATCGCCACGTCGCAGCCGCCGATCAAATGTACCGTTTTACCCGCCGCCCGCAGCGGATCGGCCAGCTCGCGGCGGGGATCCTGACCGGCGCAGATAATCACATGATCAACGTTAAGCACCTGAGATTCGCCGCCGATCGTCACATGTAAGCCGGCATCATCGATCCGTTGATAGCTGACGCCGGGGATCATTTTGATGCCGCGGGCCAGCAGGGTAGCGCGATGGATCCAGCCGGTAGTTTTCCCCAGCCCGTCGCCGGGCTTGCTGGTTTTGCGCTGCAGCATCACGATCTGGCGCGGGCTTTTAGCCAGCTGCATCCCCTCCGGGCGCAGTCCGCCGGCGTTCTGCAGGCTGGTATCGATCCCCCATTCTGCACAGAACTCGCCGATATTCTGGCTGGTGGCGATGCCGGACTGGCTGAGGTACATGGCGGTATCAAAGCCGATCCCGCCGCAGCCGATAATCGCCACCTTCTCGCCTACCGGCGCTTTATCGCGCAGGACATCGAGGTAGCTCAGCACTTTGGGATGCTCGATCCCGGCGATATCCGGCATCCGCGGGGCGATCCCGGTGGCGAGGACGATTTCATCAAATGCCCGCAGATCCCCGGCCGTGACGTGGGTATTCAAACGCAGATCGACAGCGTGAAGATCGAGCATCTGGCGATAGTAGCGCAGGGTTTCGTAGAACTCCTCTTTGCCGGGGATCTGTTTGGCGATATTAAACTGGCCGCCAATCTCGCAATGACCATCAAAAAGGGTAACCTGATGTCCGCGCGAGGCGGCGTTAACCGCAAAGGCCAGCCCGGCAGGACCAGCGCCGACCACCGCCAGCCGCTTCGGCGTGGTCGCGGGCGCTATCGGCATCAGGGTTTCATGGCAGGCGCGCGGGTTGACCAGGCACGAGGTGACCTTGCCGGCGAAGATCCGATCGAGGCAGGCCTGGTTGCAGCCGATGCAGGTATTGATCTCTTCCGCCCGTCCGCTTTGTGCTTTGGAGAGAAATTCGCTGTCGGCGAGGAAAGGGCGGGCCATTGATACCATATCGGCGTCTCCGCGAGCCAGGATCGCTTCCGCCACATCGGGATCGTTAATCCGGTTGGTGGTGACCAGCGGGATTGACACCGCGCCTTTCAGCTTACGGGTGACCCAGCTAAAGGCGCCGCGCGGTACCGGTGTGGCGATGGTGGGAATACGCGCCTCGTGCCAGCCGATGCCGGTATTGATAATCGTTGCCCCTGCGGCCTCAATGGCTTTTGCCAGCTCGGTGACTTCCGCCAGGGTGCTGCCGCCGCTGACAAGGTCAAGCATTGACAGACGATAGATAATAATAAAGTCGTTGCCTGTGCGCTCCCGCACGGCTCTGACCACCTCTATGGCAAAACGCATGCGTCGGGCGTAGTCGCCGCCCCACTGGTCGTCGCGAAGGTTGGTGCGCGCGGCAAGAAATTCGTTAATCAGATAGCCTTCCGAGCCCATCACTTCGACGCCGTCGTACCCGGCTTCTCGCCCCAGCTGGGCGCAGCGGGCAAAATCATCGATCAGCTGTAAGATCTCTTCGTGGCTCAGTTCGTGAGGCGTAAAGGGGTTGATTGGCGCCTGCAGAGCGGAAGGGGCCACCAGCTTCGGTTGGTAGCTGTAGCGCCCGGTATGCAGGATCTGCAGGGCGATTTTGCCGCCCTCCTCGTGTACCGCGTCGGTAATATAGCGATGATGGGAGAGGTGGCTGGCGTCGTTAAGCACCGCCCCGCCCGCCATGGTGACGCCGGAAGGGGCGGGGGCAATTCCGCCGGTGACGATCAGCGCTACCCCGTGGCGGGCGCGCTCGGCGTAAAAAGCCGCCAGCCGCTGCGCGCCATCCGGGAGCTCCTCCAGGCCAGTATGCATTGAGCCCATCAAAACGCGGTTTTTGAGCGTAGTGAACCCCAGCTCAAGCGGGGCGAAAAGCGACGGGTAGCGGCTCATAATCTCTTCCAGTGTAAAATTATTGTTATGTGGTCGGATGAGTTACTAATTTAGCCGCCGCGGGCAAAAAGGGAAAAGGGGAGTGCGGCGATTGTGATGGGATTCAAAGAACGGCGGAAGGTTCTCCCTTCTCCCACCGGGAAAGGGAGAAGGGCGGAATAGCGCAGGGGGCCAGTGAAGCCCGGACTGTTCTCTCTCCTGTCGGGGAGAGGCTTAGGGTGAGGGGGCAACGCGCTCGCGGCGCGCCAGACCCGGCGCCTGCCACATGGAGGTCGTCAATCCGCTGTCCACCAGACCGAGCTGCTCGGCGTACACCGACTGCCATTTGGTCATCATCTCCTGATACAGCTCCCGATGCGCGGGATTAGGCGTAAATTCCCGGTACCAGCTCACCAGTCTCTCACCCGTTGTCGCCATATCGGCGTATAGCCCGGCGCCGGTGCCGGCGGCGATCGCGCAGCCCAGCGCCGTCGCTTCGCGGACTTCCGGCACCCGCACCGGCAGACCGGTGACATCGCTGAGGATCTGGCTCCACAGCGCCCCTTTTGCACCGCCGCCGGCAAAGACCAGGCTATCAAACTGCACGCCGGAAAACTGCGAAATCTGCGCCAGGTTGCAGGCGGAGACAATCGCCGCGTTCTCTTCCAGCGCACGGAAAAGCGTGGCCTTATTGCATTTTTCCGGGTCGATGGAGAGGTTAATAAACGATGGCGCAGCGTGGTACCACTGCTTAAAGTGCATGGCGTCAGAGAAAATCGGCATCACCCCGTGGGAACCCGCCGGTACGCGGCTGGCCATCTCTTCGAGCAGGCTGTAGGCGTCAACGCCAAGCCGCTCGGCAATGAGCTTCTCTTCTGCGCAGAAAGCATCACGGAACCAGCGCATGGTCAGGCCGGTAAAAAAGCTGATGGACTCCGCCTGCGCCATGCCGGGTATGACGTGCGGGTTAACGCGAATATTCATCTCCGGGTCAGTACGGACTTCCGGCAGGTTAACCACCTGCTGCCAGAAAGTGCCGCCGAGCACCGCCGTCTGCCCGGCGCGCACCACGCCGAGACCCAGGCAGCCGAGCTGGACGTCGCCGCCGCCCATCACCACCGGCGTGCCTGCGCGCAGCCCGCTTTGCGCCGCCGCTGCGTCGGTCACCGCCCCCAGTACGGTGCCGGTCTCCTTGACCGGCGAGAGAATATCGGCCCGCAGTCCGGCCATATCCAGCAGCGCCGGGCGCCAGTCGCGGCTGAACAGGTCGATCATGCCGGTGGTTCCGGCGTTAGAAGGGTCGACCGCCAGCTCGCCGGAGAGCTTCGCCGCCAGCCAGTCGCTGATCATGGTGATGGTCGCCGCTTTGCGGTAGATATCCGGGCGATGGTGGGCCAGCCAAAGCAGGCGCGGCATGGCGCTCAGCGCCAGGGTCTGCCCCGACACGCTGTACACTTCGGATTCAAAACGGTCGTCGTGGATCTCTTTGAGCTCCGCCACCTCGCGGCTGGCGCGAGCGTCAACGTTGGCGCAGGCCCAGATGGCCTCGCCGTTGCGGTCGTAAAGCACGATGCCTTCACGCATCGAGCAGCAGGCCACGGACTGAATATCCGCCGCAGAGAGATGGGCGGCGGCCAGCGCCTGGCGGATACACTGACAGGCCAGCTGCCAGTTGACGCTGAGATCGAACTCCATTGAGCCGGGGACATTCTCAACGCTCAGGTGCTTCCATTCGGCCTGACCGACCGCAATCTGACGGCCCTGGAGATCGAATACGACCGCCCGAACGCTGCCGGTCCCGGCATCTAACGCTAACAGGTAACTCATGACATGCGCCTCGCTCGTGTTGCGCGGCGCAGGGCCATTTATGAGGCCAGCGTCAGCACCGCGCGTGCTGTTGTCTCTTCCGTTACCAGGCCATTAATCCGCTTGCCGATAAGGGCCGCGTAAATCGCCTGCGCTTTTTCTGTGCCCCCGGCGACGCCCACGATGGTCGGCAAC
Source organism: Klebsiella sp. S69 (assembly GCF_016516145.1). NCBI lineage: Bacteria > Pseudomonadati > Pseudomonadota > Gammaproteobacteria > Enterobacterales > Enterobacteriaceae > Klebsiella > Klebsiella sp. S69. Next base: position 135,767 of record NZ_JACVUU010000006.1, read on the forward strand.
TGGGCCAGTTCATCAAGGGTGACGCCGAGCAGTTCCCGATGGATCTCCAGCCCTTCAACCGGTTTACCGTCGGCCTGCAGGAAATAACCTAAAATGTCGCCGACCGCGCCTTTGCGGGCGTACATCAGCTGCTCGCCTTCGCTGATATAGCCGGAGCGCAGGATGGTGGCGTCCCGGCGCTGGTCAATGGCCCCGATACCTACCACTGCTGCATCCGCCGCCGTGGCGGCCAGGATCACATCGCGTACGCTCGATTCCCGGCGCAGGATCTCCGCTACATCCGCCGATGACACCCTCAGCGGCGCGGGGATCATGCTGACGCTACAGGCGGCATCCAGCTGGCCAATGCCGGTCATATACGGACCTACGCCGCCGGAAAGCGTCACCAGCCGAACCTGTTGGGAACCGATAAACCCGCTCAGATGCTGCAGGCAGCTCATGGTGGCTTCGCCAAAGCCCACCGCCAGCAGTTGTCCTGGCTCCAGCACGCCCATTAACGATTGCGCCGCGCCAATCCCCAGGCGGGTGTTCATCGGCGGGGTATTGAGCGCCGGCAGCACGCGGGCGATTTTCAGGCCAAAGCGCTGCTGGAGTTCGGTTTCCAGCGCCAGACAGCCCTCATAGCGCGAATTAATCTGTACGCGGATCACTCCCGACTGGCGGCCTTTTTCCAGCAGGCGGGAGATTTTTAACCGCGGCAGCCCTAAACGCTCGCCGATGTCGTTCTGCGTCAGACCATCGTGGTAGTAACACCACGCTACCCGCGCCACCAGCTCCTCCTCGGCTAACGCCAGCCCGGCGTAGCGGCTCTCTTCCGTAATGCGTTTTTCGCTCATAAAGTGAACTCTTATAAAAATTTAGATCATATGTTCGTTATTGCGTGGTCGGAAAATGTGAGCCGACTGGCAAAACCGATCTTTCGTTGTTCGCTGGTTTTATTCAAACGATCGAAAGCATAAAACTGTGATCGTTGCACGGTTGTAAATATAGTTCACCGTCTACGCTTTTGAACATTATTAATTCAAAAAATCTTTTGTTCAAAACGAGGCGCGATGATGAAGCCACTGCTTGAAGCTCGCCAAATCTGCAAACAGTTCTCCGGCGTGACCGTGCTGAAGCATATTGATTTCACGCTGCTTTCCGGCCAGGTGCACGCGCTGATGGGCGGCAACGGCGCCGGAAAATCGACGCTGATGAAGATTATTGCCGGGGTAGAGACCCCCGACAGTGGTGAGCTCATCCTCGGCGAACGTACATTTGCGCGCCTTACTCCCGCCCAGGCCCATCAGCAGGGCGTGTATCTGGTGCCGCAGGAACCGATGTTATTCCCCAATCTGACGGTGCGGGAAAATATTCTTTTTCGTCTGCCGAAGCGGGCGGATAGCGAGAACCATCTGCAGGAAAAGCTTCAGCAGCTTAATTGCCAGCTTAACATTGAGGCGGCGGCCAGCACGCTGGAAGTCGCCGATCAACAATTGGTGGAGATCCTGCGCGGGCTGATGCGCGACGCGCAGATCCTGATCCTCGATGAGCCCACCGCCTCATTGACGCCGGGAGAAACCGATAGCCTGTTTCGCCAGATCCGCTCTTTGCAGGCGCTCGGTGTCGGGATCGTGTTTATCTCGCACAAGCTGCCGGAGATCCGCCAGGTCGCCAGCCACGTTTCGGTGATGCGCGATGGCGCGGTGGTGCTGAGCGGGGAAACCGCGCACTACGGCGACAACCAGCTGATTGGCGCAATGACGCCGGTCAGTCGCGATCGAGCCCTGAGCGACACGCAAAAGTTGTGGCTGGCGCTGCCGGGCAATCGTCGCACTCAGGCGCAGGATTTTCCGGTGCTGCGGGTCGAAGATCTGACCGGAGAGGGCTTTATCGATCTCAATCTGGAGATCCGCGCCGGGGAGATCGTCGGCCTCGCCGGGCTGGTCGGATCCGGGCGTACCGAATTTGCTGAAACGCTCTATGGTCTGCGACCGGCTCGCGCAGGGCGGGTGTGGCTGGAAAACCGCGATATCAGCCGCGACAGCACGCGCGCCAGGCTGGCCAGCGGGCTGGTCTATCTGCCGGAGGACAGACAGGTTTCCGGTCTGTTTCTCGATGCGCCGGTGCGCTGGAACACGGTGATGTTTAACCAGCCGTCGCTGTGGCAGCAGAACCGGCGCGAAGCGGCGGTGGTGGAGCGTTATCACCGGGCGCTGGGGATCAAAATGGCCGATGGCGATCGCCCGGTGCGCACGCTCTCCGGCGGTAACCAGCAGAAGGTACTGTTGGCGCGCTGCCTGGAGGCTAACCCGCTGCTGCTGATCGTCGATGAACCGACCCGCGGCGTGGACGTCTCCGCCCGCGCCGACATCTATCAGCTGCTGAAAAGCGTCGCCGCGCAGAACGTGGCGGTATTGATGATCTCCAGCGATCTCGACGAGTTCGTTGGCCTGGCCGATCGGGTGGTTGTAATGCATCAGGGCAGGCAGAGCGGCGAGCTGGCGCAGCAGGCGGTCAGCGTTGACCGGATGATGACCCTGGCCTTCGGAGGGCAGGCATGAAAACGTTATTAAAGAATCGCGAACTGAGCGCCTTCCTCGCCATCGTGGTGCTGTTTGCCGGGCTGGTGGCGCTCAACCCGGCTTATTTCAGCTTACAAACCCTGGGCATGATTTTCGCCAGCTCGCAAATCCTTTGCCTGCTGGCGCTGGGGGCGACGCTGGTGATGCTCACCCGCAATATTGACGTTTCGGTGGGCTCCACCGTTGGCCTGAGCGCTATCGCGACAGGCGTGGCGCTAAATAGCGGGTATGGGCTGATGACCGCCATCGCCTTTGCGCTGGCGATCGGCGCGCTGGCTGGCGCCTTTAACGGCCTGCTGGTGGTGGGGCTGCGCATCCCGGCGATTGTCGCCACTCTCGGCACCCTCGGCCTTTATCGCGGGGTGATGCTGCTGTGGACCGGCGGTAAGTGGATTGAAGGTTTGCCGAACAGCCTGAAAGCGCTGTCGGAACCGGCATTCATCGGCATTTCTCCGCTGGGCTGGCTGGTGCTGGCGCTACTGCTGGCGGGCGGCTGGATACTATCGCGTACTGCCTTTGGCCGTGATTTTTACGCCGTCGGCGATAACCTTGCCGCTGCCCGCCAGCTTGGGGTGGCGGTGAACCGCACGCGGATGCTGGCATTCACCCTTAACGGCATGCTGGCGGCCTGCGCCGGGATTGTATTCGCCGCGCAGATTGGCTTTGTGCCCAATCAGACCGGCAGCGGCCTGGAGATGAAGGCCATCGCCGCCTGCGTGCTCGGCGGGATCTCGCTGCTGGGCGGTACCGGCACGCTGCTCGGCGCTTTTCTCGGCGCCTTCTTCCTCACCCAAATCGATACCGTGCTGGTGCTGTTTCGTCTCCCGGCGTGGTGGAACGACTTCATTGCCGGCCTGGTGCTGCTCGGCGTACTGGTGCTCGACGGGCGGCTGCGTCAGGCGCTGACCCGCCATCAGCGGGCGCTGAAATACAGTCGCTTTCAGCCTGGCAATAAAGGGGGCAAGCGCGTGGCCCCGTTTCCTGAACGCAAAAATAAAGAGGTGGCGTAAATGAAGCTCAACTGGGAAAGCGCGCTGCTGGGATTACTGGTGGTGGAGATCCTGCTGTTTGGCGCCCTCAATCCGCGCATGCTGGATCTCAATATGCTGCTGTTCAGCACCAGCGACTTTATCTGCATCGGCATCGTGGCGCTGCCGCTGACGCTGGTGATCATCAGCGGCGGGATTGATATTTCGCTCGGTTCCACCATCGGCCTGTGCGCCATCGCGCTGGGGGTGATGATGCAGGCGGGCTGGCCGATGAGCCTCGCGATCCCCCTGACGCTGCTGCTCGGCCTGCTGTGCGGGCTGCTGAACGCGGCGCTGATTCACTACACCGGCATTAACCCGCTGGTGATTACCCTTGGCACCCTGTACCTCTACGGCGGCGGCGCGCTGCTGCTTTCGGGCATGGCAGGGGCGACCGGCTACGAAGGCATCGGCGGATTCCCGGATAGCTTTACCGCCTTCGCCAATCTGACCCTGTTCGGCCTGCCGATACCGCTGGTGCTGTTCGCCGTTATCACCTTTTTTTTCTGGCTGCTGGCCCACCGCGGGCGCTTTGGGCGGCACCTTTTTCTGCTCGGGCAGAACCCGCGCGCCGCGCGCTACGCCGCGCTTTCCGTTAACGGGATGCCCTACGCGCTGTATGGCCTGGTGGGCGTGGCGTCGGCGGTGGCGGCGCTGGTGATGGTCTCCTATTTCGGCTCGGCGCGCTCGGACTTAGGCCGCGACCTGCTGATGCCGGCGCTGACCGCCGCGGTGCTCGGCGGGGCCAATATCTACGGCGGTTCCGGCTCGATCGTCGGCACGGCGCTTGCCGCGCTGCTGGTGGGCTATTTACAACAAGGTTTGCAAATGGTCGGCATCCCCAACCAGGTGTCGAGCGCGCTGTCAGGGGCGCTGTTGGTTGTGGTGGTGATGGGGCGTTCGCTGAGTCTGCACCGTGAGTGGGTGCGGATGACCTGGCGGCGTCTTTCTCGCGTATAAGACAATCGGAGCATAAACATACGATGAAAACCAAACGAATCCTGCAAACGAGCGCCCTGGCGCTGGCGTTAAGCGTGGCAACCGCTCAGGCGGCGGACCGCATCGCCTTTATTCCTAAGCTGGTCGGCGTCGGCTTCTTTACCAGCGGCGGTAACGGCGCGAAAGAGGCGGGCAAAGCGCTCGACGTGGACGTCACCTACGACGGCCCGACCGAACCGAGCGTCTCCGGCCAGGTGCAGCTGATCAACAACTTCGTCAACCAGGGCTACAACGCGATTATCGTCTCCGCCGTATCGCCGGACGGCCTGTGCCCGGCGCTGAAGCGGGCGATGCAGCGCGGGGTCAAGGTTCTGACCTGGGACTCCGATACCAAACCAGAGTGCCGCAGCATCTATATCAACCAGGGGACGCCGCAGCAGCTTGGCGGCCTGCTGGTGGAGATGGCGGAAAAACAGGTGACGAAACCCACCGCCAAGGTGGCGTTTTTCTACTCCAGCCCAACGGTGACCGATCAGAACCAGTGGGTAAAAGAGGCGAAAGCCAAAATTGAAAAAGCGCATCCGCAGTGGGAAGTGGTGACCACGCAGTTTGGCTATAACGACGCCACCAAATCGCTGCAAACTGCCGAGGGGATCTTAAAAGCGTACCCGGATCTCGACGCCATTATCGCCCCGGACGCCAACGCGCTTCCGGCCGCCGCCCAGGCGGCAGAGAATCTCAAGCGCCAGGGCGTGGCGATTGTCGGCTTCAGTACCCCGAACGTGATGCGCCCCTATGTAGAGCGCGGCACGGTAAAAGCCTTCGGCCTGTGGGACGTGGTACAGCAAGGCAAGATCGCGGTTAACGTCGCCGATCGTCTGCTGAAAAAGGGCGATCTTAACGTCGGCGACAGCGTTGATGTGAAAGATCTCGGCACCCTGAAAGTCGAGCCCAACAGCGTGCAGGGTTATCAGTATGAAGCGAAAGGCAACGGCATCGTGCTGCTGCCGGAGCGGGTGGTGTTCACCAAAGAGAATATCAATAACTACGATTTCTGATGGAGGATGAGATGGCTGATTTAGACGATATCAAAGAGGGAAAAAACTTCGGCTTAGACCGTCCGCAGCAGAACACGCTCTATACGCTGAAGGGCTGTGGGTCGCTGGAGTGGGGGATGCAGTCGCGGCTGGCACGTATCTTTAATCCGCAGAGCAATCGCACGGTGATGCTGGCTTTCGATCACGGCTATTTTCAGGGGCCGACTACCGGGCTGGAGCGTATCGATCTCTCTATCGCGCCGCTGTTCGAGGAGACCGACGTGCTGATGTGCACCCGCGGCGTACTGCGCAGTCAGGTGCCGGCCGCGACCAACAAACCGGTGGTGCTGCGCGCTTCCGGCGGCAACTCGATCCTCAGCGAACTTTCCAACGAGTGCGTGGCGGTGGCGATGGAAGATGCGCTGCGCCTGAACGTCTGCGCGGTGGCGGCGCAGGTCTATATCGGCAGCGAACATGAGCATCAGTCCATCAACAACATCATCAAGCTGGTGGACGCCGGCAACCGCTACGGTATGCCGGTGCTGGCGGTAACCGGGGTGGGTAAAGAGATGGCCCGCGACGCCCGCTACTTCTCGCTGGCCAGCCGCATTGCCGCTGAAATGGGGGCGCAGTTTGTAAAAACCTACTTTGTTGAGGAAGGCTTTGAGAAAGTGACTGCCAGCTGCCCGGTGCCGATCGTCATCGCCGGGGGTAAAAAGCTGCCGGAGCAGGAGGCGCTCGAGATGTGCTGGCGGGCGATTGACCAGGGCGCATCCGGCGTCGATATGGGGCGGAATATCTTCCAGTCCAGCGCGCCGCGCGCGATGCTGAAGGCGGTGAAAAAAGTGGTGCATGAGAACCTGAGCGCCCGCGAGGCGTATCAGTTCTGGCAGGAGGAAAAACAGGGAGAGCTGCAATGAACGTAACGCTGGTAGAAATCAATATCAAACCGGAACGGGTCGACGAGTTTCTTGAGGTATTCCGCGCCAACCACGAAGGGGCGCTGCAGGAGCCGGGCAATCTTCGCTTTGATGTCCTGCAGGACCCGGAGGTGAAGACGCGCTTTTTTATTTATGAAGCCTATAAAGATGATGAAGCGGTGTTGGCGCACAAGAAAACCCCGCACTATCTGGCCTGCGTAGAGAAGCTGGAGGCGCTGATGTCGCAGCCGCGGCAGAAACGCAGCTTTATCGGCCTGCTGCCGGAGGTGTAAGACGAGTCCTCTCCTACGGGAAGAGGGGGAAAGAGGAGCCGTCTGTTAAATCGGGAGCCGGACCGTTCCCTCTCCCTGTGGGAGAGGGTTAGTAGCCTATGGTTTACGGAAAAACTCGTTATACAGCATGTACAGATGCGCCGCGCTCCAGGAGAAGTTCGGCGCGCCTTGCTGAGCGCCGGTGAGCGGATTGTAGTTCTCCTGAATCGGGCCATCGGAGGTGAGCCCCCGGGCGTGCCTGAAGAAGGCGTCCGCCAGCTGCAGCGCCTCTTCGCGGTGGCCGTAGCGCTCCATCCCCTTCAGGCCGAACCAGAACTGGTCCACCCACACGCGGCCGCGCCAGTAAATATCCGCGCCAAACGCCGGATTCGTTAATGCGGCGGTACCCAGCGGTACGAACGTGTTGAACTCTTTGGCGTCCAGCATCACCGAAATGACGTCATCGGCATGCGCCTGAGTGGCTGCGCCGTTGAACAGCGGCGACCAGCCCTCCGGGCCTTTGCCGCGCTCGACGATCGGCCTACCGGCGCAGCCGTTTGCCAGCGGCTGCGCTTCAATGCGAATGTCGTAATAGAATTTGCTCTGCGGGTCGAACATGCAGGTGTTGATATAGTCGGCGAGCTTTTTCGCCAGCGCCCGGTAGCGTTTTGCCTCCTCCGGCTTGCCGAGAAGGGCCGCTATCTCCGCCAGATAGTGGTTGTCGCTGTACATGTAGCTGGCCTGATCGACCGACTCCTGCAGTAGCGAATAGCCGAGCAGATTGCCGCTTTTATCCCGGTTTTCAGCAAATTTCACCGTCCAGTCGCTACGCTTGCCGCCGCCAGCGATGTACTTATCCAACTGATCTTTATCGATAAAGCCGAAAACCGCCGCGTCGTCGCGCCCCGACTCCCAGGAGGCGGCCACCTGCGCCGGGATCTCCAGGCTGTCGTAATCGCCTTTCGCCGTCACCTGCTCGTAGGTTTTCAGGCCGGAAAGCGTCCGTTCTTTATCGCCCTTTTTCACGGTAAACAGCATCGCGCCATCGGCGGTGTTGTGCGCTTTATCGCGGGTCGCGCCGTACTCCGGCACGCCGTTGCCGTTGTGGTCGCGGTTGCGCAGCCACCAGTCATGGTAGGCCACCAGCTTCGGATACATCTCCGCCAGCCAGGCTTTATCTTTCGTAACGTTATAGACTTCCATCACCGACCAGGCCGCCAGGCTCGGTTTGGTATTTCGCTCGTTCCAGTTGCTGCCGTCGCCGCCGCGTTCCGGGCTCAGGTTCCAGGCGATCAGATCCGGAATGAACCCGGCATCCTGCGGCCGCACTTTATCGTCGGCGGCAATCTGCCAGGAGAAGACGGCACGGATGTTCTCTTTCGCGATCTCCGGGTTGAAGTGTGCCATGGCGTAGGCCTGCTTCCAGGTATCCCACGGCCAGGTCTGGTTGCCTGAGAACCAGCGCCCGGTTACCGACGGCGTGACGGTGTTGTGCTTAACGGCGCCGCCCGGCGCGCGCCAGTTACCGTTAAGGGTTTCGATCGCTTTTACCGCCACCCGGGTTTGCTGCGCCGTAGCATCAGGATTGGTCAGCCCCTTTTGCAGATAGCCGTTCCAGCGCGCCTCGGAAGCGCGCAGATAGTGTGCCGGTCGCGCCAGAATATCGCGGATTTGCGCTTTCTCGAGCCGAACCTGCTCGGCGTTCAGCAGGTGCGAGTAGGTGGTATAGAGCGTGGTCGAGCCGTTGATTTGCGCGCTGCTGGTGAACCGATGGCCGTCGATTTGGGTGACCGTCGGCAGGGAGCGATGGATCTGATACTGCGATTCGCCGGAGGTCATTAAATCCGATGCGGAGCGGACTTTGCCGAAGCTGACGGTCAGGCCGTCGTGGGTCGCGCTCAGGCGGCGCTGATAGTCCGGGAAAGCCAGGTCGATGGTTTGCGTTGACTGCGGTTTCCCCTCTTTGGCGGAGAGTTTCTCCAGCAACTCGCCGTCCCAGACCAGCTTAAGCGGGCTGCTACTGGTGATTTTAGTCTCCAGTAAAGAGGTGTGCGCGCTGGCAAAGCGCAGGGTCATCTCGATCTGTACGCCGGCCGCGGAGAGCTTTTGCACCAGCGCGCCGGGCAGGCTCCAGGCCTGCAGGGTGAAGGCGACTTTTTTGCCGTTCTGGTATACCGTCAGGCGATCGAAATTGGTCGCCATAAAGTTGATGTACTCCTCGGTGAGCAGCGCGGGTCCGGGAAATCCGCCCATGGTGGCCGGACCATCAGGCAGCAGATGCCCATGCCATGCGCCCAAATCGAAAAACGGGTTGAAGCGCTGGTGGTCATCGTTATCAAAATCCTGCATCGCCTGCGGCGCGCCGCTGCGGTTGATAACATTTTTAAAGTCATCCGCGGTCAGCGCGTGGGCGGAAAAGCTTAGCAGTAGGGCGCAGGCCAGCGGCGTAAGAGTAGTGGTAATCTTCACGGTATTGATATCCCTTTTTACCAATAGAAATATTGCATCAGGAAAACCTGATCGCTCGGGTCGCCGGAGGCATTTTTCATGTAGAAGCGGCTGTCCGCAGCGGTGGCAAAACGTCCGCCGCCGTATTCGTACCAGATGCCGAACTGCATAAACGAGGTGGTTTCCTCGGCGGCGCGATCCGGGCGGTGTTTGGCGTAGCTATAGGCGGTAGAGAGATACACGCCCTTGAGCGCTTCATACATAGCGCTGGCCATAAAGCCGGTCTCCGTTCCCGGCACGTCTTTTCCCCTGGCGCGCCCGGTATGATGCCAGGCGCGGGCGGCGAGGTTGGGGGTGAGAATACCGGTCAAAAATAGCTGGCCGGTCCCATCCGTCACCTCAAGCCCGTTCATCCAGGTCACCTCGTTCGCGAGATCGTACTGGATGTAGCCGTTGACCATCGCCGGGTAGGTATATTTATCGTCGTAGCGGTCGTATTTGCCGAAATGGAGCCATGCTTTGCCTTCATCGTGGTGCCCGGAGGGGGTCGCGGTCACGCTGTAGCGAAAATCTCCCGCCAGGTTCTGCACCTTGAGCGCGTACATGATATCGCGCGTATTGGGGATCACGTAGCCGAGGTCGGGCGTGAAATCGCCCCACCACTGCAGATCGTCGAGCGATGAATCCTGGCGCAGGCTGAGCATAATCTCGGTGCTGCTCTCGGTTTTATATCCGCCGTAGAAGCGGTTTATTCCACCTTCAAATCCGCCCCAGCCATGGTCCGCTACCCAGGCATTTCCCTGACGATCGGCCTGAACCGTCCAGCCTTCGCCATAAATTAAACCAAACCAGCTGCCGTGCTTTATTTCCAGTCCGCCTTCAATATAGGTGCCATCACTATATTTATGCTTGTCCTCACCTTCTAGATCCATATATCCGCCAACCCCCAATTCACCGTAAAAACGGTATGAGGTGGCATTAAGTTCTGGCGTTTTCATGTCATCATGTTCCGCCGGATGCGCCACATCGACGGCAATAGCCGGTGTGCAAAAAGCCAGGGCGGCAAGCGCCCAGTAAATAGGCCTGTTCTTTTTCATCATTTTATTTAGAGGTACTGTGGTTTTTTATTTAAGAAAAATAGATTAAGACGCGTCAGAGGCTGGCGCTGCTTCAATTCTTTTTTCTTCCCGAGTTAAACCTTTCACGTATTTGCTGTATTTCCACCATGCAAATCCGAGGAAAATAACGATTCCGCCGACGTTATAGAAAATAATCGTCAGAATATTGCCGCCGGTGGGAAAGGTTGAGGCGACGAAGCCGATAGCGAAAATAACAATCAGCATGGAGACCACCGTAATACCGGTGGTGCGGGAACCCATTTTAAAATCGCGCGGCAGATGATCGAGCTTGCGGCGCAGATTAAGGTACGCCAGCATGATAAACAGCGGCGGCAGCATCGAGGCGGCGGCGGTCATATTGATGATGGTATTCATTAAATCCTGCACGGTACTGGAGCCCATCATCGGAATTATCATTAGCGGAATCACAATCAGGAACTGGATCCACGCCGCGCGCGCCGGTACGCCGTTTTGATTGAGCTCAACGGTTTTTTTACCAAATATTCCGGGCGGGATTTCGGAGAAAAAGATTTTGACCGGCGTCGCGGTCCACATTAATAACGAACCAAACATGGCGGTAAAGGAGACCAGGCCGACAAAACGGTTGACCACGATTTCGGGCAGGCCAAACCATACCGCCATGCCGTGGAAGACCTGTACCGATCCGCCGGTAAATTTCAGCTCTTTACTGCTGATAAACACGTTTATCAGTACCGAGGAAATGGAGTACAGCACGCCAATCACGATCCCGGCGAGGATAATGACCTTAACAAATGATTTCGATCCGCCTTTCACGTCATTGACGTACACCGCGACGGACTCGGCCCCGCCGGCCGCCATAAAGATCCAGGTGGTGATGCCGAGGAACGCCCAGTTAAAGTTCGGGATCATTGCATCCACGGTAATCGGATCCGCTGGTTGAATACCGCCCACCAGCGCGCCGCCGGAAAGCAGAATGTAGGAGAGCGTCAGCAGCAGCATTAACGATGAAGTGACCGAGGTGATTGGACCCAGCATTTTTGCGCCGTTGGTGGAAACCCAGGTCGACAGGGCGAACAGCGCCATGCTCAACATCGTGGTGGCGACCGGAGTCAGAATGTACTCGTAGCCGAGGAAAGCGTAGGAGGCATAAGCGATTACCCTCGGCAGCAGCGAGGTAAAAAAGAACAGATTCACGAACCAGTAGGTATAGGCGGTAATAAAGGCCCAGCGCCCCCCTAGCGAGCTTTTCACCCAGGCATAAACGCCCGCTTCGGAGTTTTTATTCAGCGAAACGAATTCCGCGATGATCAGACAGAAAGGAACAAAGTAGAGCAGGGTTGCAAGGAAGAACATCGGCGCCGACGCCAGTCCCAGCTCAATATTGTTATTGATCACGTTATTAAAACTGAAGACGGCGGCGAAGGTTAGCGACAGCAGGCCAAACTTGCCGATGGTATTACGTTTGATATCAGACATAACACATCTCCACACATTGTCCTTCAGAGAATGGCCGAAGGGGATTGTGTTGTTTGTAGGGTAGAGGTAGTTAAGTATTGTGGTTAATTTTAGTAAAATATTTAGTAAATAAAAGCGGTAAAAATGAATTGCTTTAACTCGATCACGAAAATGGTTGGGCGACAGATCATGGCTTGCGGGTAAAAAAATCCCGCCAGGGGATATACCGCTGGCGGGAGCAACGGTGGCTTATTTCACCGTATTTGCCGCTGATTTCAGGCCTGGTTGTTGGTTCTTGCGCTGTTTTTTCTCAAAGCGGGTTATCCACCACCATGCGAGTCCGGAGAAGACTGCGGTCATAAAGACGTTAATGAAGAAGGCGTTCACCAGGTCGACTCCTGGCGGGAAAGCGGAGGCGGTCATGCTGACCAGGAAAATAACGATAAGCATCGACACCACGGCCATCCCAACTTTTCTTGAACCCATGCGGAAGTCGCGCGGCGTGTCGTCATGTTTCCAGCGGAAAACAAAGTAGGCGGCCATGATAAACAGCGGCGGTAGCATTGCGGTCCCGGCGGTCAGGTTGATGGCGGTGTTCATCATTTGCTGAACGCTGGCGGAGCCGAAACCATTCACGATGAGCATCAGAAAGACGAAGACAAATTGCCACCAGGCGGCGCGCACCGGCACGCCGTGGACGTTCAGCTCGGTGGTTTTTTTGCCATAGATGCCGGCAGGAATTTCCGAGAAGTGAATTTTTACCGGTGCGGCGGTCCACATCATCATGCTGCCGAAAATGGCGATAAACAGAATGATGCCGACGAAGCGGCCCATCAGCGCTTCGGAAATATGGAAATAAGCGCCGAGACCGGTGAAAATTTCCACCATACCGGCTGCATAGGTCAGATCTTCCCGTGCCACAAAGACGTTGACCAGCAGAGAACCCAGCGCATACATGCCGCCAATCAGGATCCCGGCGGTGATGATGACTTTAATAAACGATTTCTGCCCGCCTTTAGTATCGTTCAGATATGCGGCAACGGTTTCAGCCCCGCCAGCCGCCTGGAAGATCCAGCACATAATCCCCAGCGTCGCCCAGTTGATGGTAGGCGCCATGGCGTGCAGCGTAATCGGCTGCGCAGGGACATGGCCCGCGCCCAGCGCGGTAATAGCACCGACCACGTAAATCGCAAAGAGCGCGAAGACGCCATAAGCCACGCATTCGGAGATTTTCCCCAGCCAGGTCGCGCCTTTGGTGGAAATGTGGGTGGCCATGGCGAACAGAACGATAGAGATCAGCGAAGTGACCATCGGCGAGAAGGGAATGGCGTAACCCATAATGGCGTACGAGGCGTAGGCCACCACGTTCGGCAGCAGCGACAGGAAAAAGAACAGGTTCACAAACCAGTACAGGAACGAGCCGAGATAGGCCGCGCGGGTACCTAAAGGCTGCTTCAGCCAGGCGTACATACCTGATTCGGAATTTTTATTCGCTGACACGAATTCGGCGATGATAAAGACAAACGGAATAAAATAGACCACCGTGGCAAACAGAAAGATAGGGGCGGAACTGAGCCCTAACTCGATGTTATTATTAACGATATTTCGTACGTTAAATACGGCGGCAAACGCCATCGACAGTAGGGCGAACTTCCCTATTTTGGCACGAACTGATTCGGACATAAGTCCTCCGGAAAATGATCTGGCCCGCATTGAGGGCTGGGACCGGGAAGGCCAACGAGTCGATCCGCTGGCCTCATCTTGCGTAACGCGGGCTTACTTATTCAGGAAGTAGCCGTCTTCGATAGTCACTCTGAGCACCACCTTTTTGACCGGCGAGTCGCAGATAAAGCGATAAGCTTCGTGGGTATCGCAAATCACCATTTGTCCTTCATGGACCTGCACGGTTTCACCAATGCCTTTCAAATATTCACGGTCAGTTTCATCGCGATAGCAGGCGACGGTCTGCAGCTGCTCTTTAGCGGCAAACTCAATTTTTTGCTGACCCTGGAGGTAGTAATGCACCTCGAAATAGCGGCGGTTGCCAACGAACAGCGCATCCGTGGTGCTGTCGCTTGCCACGCGATAGGAGAGCGAATCGCCTATCGAATGGGCAACTCCAGGCCGGATATTATCGACATTATTGATAGCTTCTACGCAGCGCTGCCATTTACGTCCACTGTGATAAATTTGCTTAAATTGTTCTAAATTATCGAGAATTCTCATTTTTCAGCCTCGCTGTGTGAATCGGAGGAAAAGAAACCGGCGCCAAAGCTATGATTCGCCAGCGTCTGCGAGGAAGCGCTCCCGCCTTCCAGCGGCAGCAGCGTAAAGCCATAGTTGAACGGTTTGAGCCACACCCGCCAGCTATCCAGCACCTCGCTCCCCCAGGAGTTAGAGCCCAGGCCGAGCAGTTGGGCGTCGATATTCAGGGTGATGTCATCGCTGCGACGCAGTTCGTTACAGTGCTGCGCGGCGTGCAGATTCTCCGCCGTATAGTGCCAGGCGCTGATGTTGAGCGGATCGCGCGGGGCCACCATCAGGCCGCTGCCGTGACGGTCGGTAAACGCGGCCCAGCGGACGTGCTGGCGGTTGCCGTTGTTCTGCGGGAACGGGTAGTTCACGAACATGTCGTCCACGGTGGTGCGCCAGACATCAATGATGTTGCTCTGCTGGCTGTCGGCGTAGTTTTCACCGGGACCGCGACCGTAGTAATTCACCTGTTCAAACTGACCGTTAATGCCCAGCATAAAACCGATGCACGGCACGATATGCGGATAGTCCCCATAACGTTCCCCCGCAAGCTCAACGTTAATATGGCCCTGCGGGGTAATCTGCCAGCGATAGGTACAACGCATGCCAAAATCGAAAACCGGCGGAGCGATAATGCTGCGGGTGGTGATAATCACCGTGTCTCCGCGCTGTTCGGCGCTGAATTCACGCAGATGCTCCTGCATAATTTGCAGGTGACTGGGCTGCCACAGCCCCTCATATTCCTGCTTGTGGTTATCAATCATCGGTTTGAAGAAGTTAATCTTCGGCTCACGGGTCACCTGGTCTACGCCGTTCACCTGCCATTCGCTCAGTTTGCCGCTGACTTTAGAGAAGACTACGCGGAAGTTATGCCCGGTGATGCTGTAGCTCAGTCGTTCATCAACTATCTGTAGCGGGGTTGTGCTGGCATTCATCAGCGGCGATTTCGTTGCCGTCTGTTCTTTTAGCTGGAACTGGTAAACGGCGATCGGATGGTTGGCCTCGCTATACGGCGTGCGCGAGTCTTTGGTCACCAGGATGTTGAGGAAGGTTTCGCGATCGTCCAGCTCCGGCAGGTCAATGGTGATATCGCGGCCGCTGTTTGGCGCAAGATCGCGCACCTTAAGCTGCTGGCTGGCAAGCGTAGCCCCTTCGGCGCGAACTTCCACGCGCAGGGTGTAGTCATCCAGCGTCGAGAACCAGAGCTTATTATCGATGCGCAGTTCGCCGCGGGCGATGTCGGTCGCCTGAACTTTTACCGGGGCGATAACCTGTTTGTACTCTCTGAGGCCGGGCCCAGGCGTCTGGTCGGAGAAAATCAGACCGTCAAGACAGAAGTTGTAGTTATTAGGATAGTCCCCGTAGTCGCCGCCGAATTTGTACCAAACCGCGCCGCTGTCATCGGTGGCCTGAATCCCGTGATCGCACCACTCCCAGACGTAGTGGCCCTGAATACTGTCGTGTTGATAGAACACGTTCTGGTATTCGCTCAGCCCGCCGGGACCGTTGCCCATCGCATGGGCGTATTCGCAGATAATCCGCGGCTTGGCATGCGGATATTCCCCGAATTCATTCATCAGCGGCACGCGGGTATACATGGTGGAGATGATATCCACCACCTCCGCGTCGCGATCCTCTTCGTAATGCACCAGACGGGTATTGTCGATCGCTTTAGCGGCGTGATACATCGCCCGAATGTTGCAGCCGTAGCCGGACTCGTTACCCAGCGACCAGATAATGATCGACGGATGGTTTTTCTGCGCGTGAATGTGGCGCACGATTCGTTCGACGTATATATGCTCCCATGCCGGATCATCGGTGATGGCGCTCAGATTGCCGACGTTGGCGAAGCCGTGGGATTCCACATCGGTTTCCGCCATCACGAACAGACCGTAAATGTCGCACATCTCATAGAAACGCGGGTCATTGGGGTAGTGGGCGGTGCGTACCGAGTTGATATTGTGCTGCTTCATCAGCAGCAGATCTTTCTCAACGCGGTCCATCCCTACGGCACGCCCCTTCAGATGGTCGTTGTCGTGGCGGTTAACGCCGTGCAGCATCACGTAGCGGTTATTGATGTAGAACAGGCCGTTGCGCACTTTGATATCGCGAAAACCGACGCGCTGCGGGATAACTTCGATAATCTCTCCGGCGGCGTTTTTCAGCGTCATCACCAGGTGATAGAGATAAGGATTTTCCGCCGACCACTGCTGCGGCGCCTTCACGTCGATCGCAAAGTTGACGTTCAGCTGCTGGCTGATGCTCAGGCGCGGCGTTACGCCTTCATACAGCGCCTTTTCGCCGTCGAACAGCGCGTATTCCAGTGTGGCTGCGCCCGGCTGGGCGGCGAGATTTTCCAGCACCAGCTGGCAGGAGAGGGTGGCGTCGACGTAGTCATCGTTAAAATCGGTGCGCAGAGTGAAGTCCTGGACGTGAAGCGGGTTTTTGCCCACCAGATACACGTCACGGAAGATACCCGCCGACCACCACATATCCTGATCTTCTATATAGGTGGAGTCCGCCCACTGCATGACGCGCACGCAAAGCAGGTTGTCGCCGTTTTTTACCGCGTGACTAATATCAAACTCCGCCGTCAGGCGGCTGCCTTTGCTGAAACCGATGTACTGACCGTTAACGTAAATTTCAAAATAGGTCTCGACGCCATCAAATTTAATCAGGGTCTGCTGGTCCTGCCAGCCCTCGCTGAGGGTAAAGATGCGCTGATAGGCGCCGGTAGGGTTGTCGGTCGGCACGTAGGGAACGTCAATCGGGAAGGGAAAGCCTTCGTCGGTGTACTGTAGCTGGCCGTGTCCTTCCATCTGCCACATTCCCGGTACGGTAATCGGCCCCCAGTCGCTCATGTATTGCGAGGTGAACGCTTCCGGCACCCGCAGCGGGTTGTTAAAGAAGCAGAATTTCCACTGTCCGCTAAGGGACAAAAAGCGGCTGCTGGTTTCACGAGCGAAGGTTCGCGCCTGGGCCTGCGAATCGTAAGAGAAGAAATAGGCGCGCGGAGGCAGCCGGTTTTCATGAGTGAGTTGAAGATTTTCCCAGCGATTCATATCGCCTCCCTGAACGGACTAAACGGATAGAAGGTATTTTAGTAAAACTTTTACTAAATTAAACTACCAGGAGTGATTTACTTTAACTCGATCACAAAATGAGCGGGTTGGCCGCCAGGGGTCAGGATGGGGAAAAGGTGCAGAGGATGGGGGATGGAGGAAAATCCCGGAGGCGGCGCGCTGCGCCTGTCCGGGCTACCGTTTGGCAGACGGCGGTGAACCCGTAGCCCGGGCAAGGCGCGTCAAGCGCCGCCCCCGGGAGCCAGGCGCAGAGGATTTAGCGTCAGAACGGGGGATTAGCGGGTGGTGCCGCGCAGCTTCAGCACGCTGGGGACAAAGACGTTTAGCGGCAGCGCACGGCCATCGCGGGCTTTTTCAACCAGCAGATTAACGCCCTGGCTGCCCATCATTTCTGAATGAATGCGCACCGTGGAGAGCGGCGGAAAAGTAAAACGCGCGGTGGGGATATCGTTAACGCTAATGAGCGAGATATCTTCCGGGATCGCGAGGCCGCGTTCATGAATAGCCCGCAGCACGCCGATGGCGATAGAGTCTGACGCGACGAACAGCGCGGTGGGGAAATCCGCCCTGGCCAGCATCGTTTTTGCCAGCTCATAGCCGGAGGAGCTGGAAAACCCGCCGCGCCAGATATCTTCTTCCGAAACCACCCCCTTCAGGCGGCCATATTCGACGAAGGCCACTTCGCGAATGTCGGCTTTACCCGGCTCATCCTGGCCACCAATAAAGCCGATGCGCCGCGCGCCCTGGGCGATAAAAAAGTCGATAACTTCTTTGGCGATACGCACCAGATCGATATCGACGGCGTCGTAGCTGCTGCCTGGCTCATGGAAATCAATAAAGCAGACGTTGTCGGTTAACGCCGTGGCTGCATCGCGAATCGCCCGTGAAGGCTGGCCGACAATCAGAACGCCGGTCACTTTTTTCAGCTCGGGTAGCGCGTTGTTAAAGTAGCAGTTGGTCAGCTCGATACCGAGCTTTTCGCACTGCGTTTCGATACCGTGGCGGATCGCCAGATAGTAAGGATCGTTGATTTCCAGATCCTGCTGGTAGCTGTAGATAGCCAGAATATGATGGTGGCCGACGGTATGAACCTGAGTCTTACGCGAGCTGGTGCTTTTATATTCCAGCTTTTCCGCCACCTCAAGAATGCGGTGCTTTGTCTCTTCTTTCACGTTCAGAGTGGGGTCGTCGTTTAATACCCGGGAAACCGTCGCCAGTGAAACGCCTGCTTCGGTCGCGATATCTTTTAGTGTGGCCATTGTTTTCCTTATCTGACGTTGCCCCATCGACGCAAACCATTGTAAAGCAAGCGCGGGCCGCTGCATCTCTTTTCAGTAAATTTCCCCCGTATTATTCATCCGCATCGGGAAGTTTATAGCGAACTAAAAAGTGATGGATCTAACATTCCTTACACTATTATGCGGAAACCTCGCCGACTTTTGTTATCTTTTACTAAATTTTTACCTGAGGGGTGCAAGATGGAAACGGTGCTTTATGATGATTTTGCCAGACTGGAAATGCGTACGGGAAAAATTGTAGCTGTAAAACGACATGAGAATGCCGATAAGCTCTATATCGCGCGGATTGACGTTGGCGAGCGCACCTTGCAGACGGTGACCAGCCTGGTGCCCTATTACCGAGAAGAAGAGTTGCTGGGAAAAACGGTCGTGGTCCTGTGCAATCTGGCGAAAGCCAAAATGCGCGGTGAAACGTCGGAGTGCATGCTGTTATGCGCCGAAACCGACGATGGCGGCGAAAGCGTACTGCTTACGCCGGAAAGAGCGATGCCTGCGGGCGTGCGCGTCGTATAGCAAACGCCCTCTCCCGGAGCGGGAGAGGGCAAGCCATTACGCCTCTTCCACCGAAACCCGCAGCGCCGCCAGCGCCAGGCGGGCCGCTTTTAGCACCTGTTCACACTGCTCAGGGGTCAGCGTCAGCGGCGGCTCAACGCGAATCGTTCTTGCGTTGTTGAGCGTTCCGGCCACCAGCACGCGCTGGCGAAACATTTCGCTGGCAAAGTCATAGCCGATTTCGTTATCAATAAACTCAATCGCCATCAGCATACCTTTGCCGCGCACGTCATTCACCAGATCCGGATATTCGCGGGCCAGCTGACGGAAGCCGTCCAGCAGCATATCGCCTTTCTGCTCCGCCTGCGCGGGCAGGTTTTGCGTCAGCAGTACGTTAATGGTCGCCAGCGCCGCCGCGCAGGCCAGCGGGTTGCCGCCAAACGTGGTGGTATGCAGGAACGGGTTATCGAACAGTACCGAGAACACCTCTTCGGTGGCGACCGTGGCGCCAATGGGCATGACGCCGCCACCCAGCGCTTTGGCAAGGCACAGAATATCCGGCTGAACGTTTTCGTGCTCGCAGGCGAACATCTTGCCGGTGCGCCCCATGCCGGTTTGGACTTCATCGAGGATCAGCAGCGCGCCAAACTCGTCGCACAGCTTGCGTACCGCGGGCAGATAGCCCGGCGGCGGCAGAATCACCCCGCCTTCGCCCTGAATAGGCTCAAGGATCACCGCCGCGACGTCATCGCCGGTCTTTTGGCACTCGCTCAGCAGCGTGCGCATCGCATTGATATCGCCAAAAGGTACATGACGGAATCCCGGCAGCAGGGGCATAAAAGGCTTACGGAAAGTGGATTTCGCAGTGGCTGAAAGCGCGCCCAGCGACTTACCGTGAAACGCGCCGCTGGTGGCGACGAAGGTAAACTTGCCGCGCGGAGACTGGTAGGCCTTCGCCAGCTTTAACGCCGCTTCGACCGACTCGGTACCGCTGTTGCTAAAGAAGCTGTATTTCAGTTTGCCCGGCGTTAAGGCCGCCAGGGTTTTAGCCAGCATGGCCCGCAGCGGGTCCAGCAGTTCCTGACTATGAAGGGGTTGTTTAGCGAGCTGATTTTCGACGGCGGAAACGACAACTGGATTACGGTGCCCTACATTAAAAATCCCAAACCCACCCAGGCAGTCAATAAACTCCTGTCCCTGAGTGTCGACAAGCGTATTTAATCCTCCCGCTTGCCACTCTACGGCTCCGTAATCCCCGCCAGCAGTGACCGATTTTCGATACGCTAAAAACCCCGGATTCACATGCTCTTTAAAGTATTCCCTGACCTCCTGGTTAAGTGATTTCATCTCTTCATGATCGAGCGTTCGCTTCTCAATAAGATTCAGTGCGTGTGCGCTGCAGGCCAGAGCCGATGCGCTTGAAGGTAACCTGTTCAAAATATGCTCCTGGGCGGGGCGTATCACATGATACTGAATTAAGTATTGCAGGGATTACGCCACTTCGGCGCGGGCCCGGAAAATCGGGATAAACGCAACGTGAAATCGCAATTGAGCAAAATTTAATCTTATCGTGAAATTATTGGCATGTTTTACTCCTGAAGGCGTAAAACGATGCGCTGAAGGGTTACCGCCGCGTGCTTCGCGGCGGTGCAGGCTGCCCGATAATGAGGCAAAGGATTAGTCGAGCTGGGAGATCTCCATCGCCGCGCGGTCAATCACGCCGACAATCTGCTTTAGCTGCGCTTCGGTTATTTCCTGCTGGTTAACTTTTAAATCCAGTACCGCCTTAAAATTCTCCAGCGCGCGCTTCATCTGCGGGTTTTTACGTAGCTCACAACCCACCATTCGCGCCTGCAGTCTGGCCTGAATCTGCTCCAGCGGCTGCTGGTTTTCCGCGTGCAGCTGGCTGCCTTCGGCGGTGATGGCGATTTTTTTGCGACCGTTTTCGTCAGCCACGCTGATTAATCCCTGATCCTGGAGTAAATCGAGCGTCGGGTAGATGACGCCGGGGCTGGGACTGTAGTTGCCCTGGGTCATGGTTTCGATCTCTTTAATCAGTTCGTAACCGTGGCTGGCATTACGGGTGAGGATGTCCAGAATGACCAGGCGCAGCTCGCCATGGCCAAAGAAGCGCTGCCGGCGTCCGCCGCCTCTGCGACCGTGTTCGCCATGTTCGCCGTGGCGTCCGCGTGGCCCACGGCCTTCTTCGTGATGATCTCTCATGATTTTTTCCTTTGAGTTTTTTTTGATATATCTAATTTATATCTAAAAACACTCAAGTCGCAACCTTGTGGCAGATTTATTTTTTATATAGTTGATAATTAGAGATTTAATTCTATTTTTTGACTTTTGTGGCGTTTTACTATGGCTATATCAAAAAGTGCTTGCATTCTTTTTTAATGGCAATCATTATCATTTGCAATATTTTTAGATATATCTATTCCGTTCACCAAGGCGATGAAAGATGACAACGAGCAGGAATCTTAAATACCCGCAGCGCGTGCGTAATGAGCTGCGTTTCCGTGAGTTAACCGTATTGCGCGTCGAGCGTATCGGCAGCGCATTCCAGCGTATCGTGCTGGGCGGAGAGGCGCTGGAAGGCTTTGTCTCCCAGGGTTTCGACGACCATACCAAGCTTTTTTTCCCCACTGCGGGTGCTGCGTTTACGCCGCCGGAGGTGACGGATGAAGGCATTAACTGGGGCGAAGGCGTACGTCCGGCGACCCGCGATTATACGCCGCTTTACGACGCCGACCGTCATGAGCTGGCGTACGACTTTTTTATTCACGATGGCGGTATAGCCAGCAGCTGGGCGCTGGCGGCGAAACCGGGCGATAAGCTGGTCATCGGCGGCCCGCGCGGTTCGCTGGTGGTGCCGGAAGATTACGCCTGGCAGCTGTATGTGACTGATGAGTCAGGTATGCCCGCGCTGCGCCGCCGTCTGCTGGGATTGCGGCAGCTTCCGACGCGCCCGCAGGTCACGGCGATCGTCACCATTGGCGATGAGTCTTATCAAGATTACCTGGCCGATCTCGATGGTTTTCATATCGAGTGGGTGGTGGGACATCACTCCTCTGCCGTGGCCGAGCGTCTGGCGCAGGTTGTGGTTCCAACCGAAGATTATTTTATCTGGGTGACCGGGGAAGGCGCGGTGGTGAAATCACTGCTGGCGCGTTTTGAAGGTCCGGAGATTGACCCGCAGCTGGTGCGTTCGCAGGCCTACTGGCACAGCAAGTAAGCGCGGGAGAAAACCCGGGTTGCGGCTGGCGCCTGACCCGGGCGCAGACGGCGGTGAACCATGGGGGCGGCCGGCCCGCAGACGGCGGTGAACCTGTAGCCCGGGCAAGGCGCGTTAAGCGCCGCCCGGGAGCAGCGCGCAGGGTGGCACAATTCCCGGAGGCGATGCTGCGCATCTGTCCGGGCTACCGATCCGCAGAAAGCGGTGAACCATGGGGCGACCGGCCCGCAGACGGCGGTGAACCTGTAGCCCGGGCAAGGCGCGTCAAGCGCCGCCCCCGGGAGCAGCGCGCAGGGTGTCACAATTCCCGGAGGCGATGCTGCAATCTGTCCGGTCTACCGATCCGCAGACGGCGGTAAACCATGGGGCGGCCGGCCCGCAGACGGCGGTGAACCTGTAGCCCGGGCAAGGCGCGTTAAGCGCCGCCCCCGGGAGCAGGGGCGGTGCCAGAGAGACTATTTCTGCGCCAGCGCTTTAAACACCATGGCCACCGCGTGGGCTCCGGGGTCCATATTGCCGCGCAGACTATCGCTGTTCAGGTACGATGCGCGTCCTGCACCTGCTTTGCTGGCGTGAAGCGTACGATCCGCGCCCGCCTGCGCCGCCGCGAAAGCGGCCTGCAGATTTTCCGGTTCGGCCAGCAGCGCCGCCAGCGCCGGTTGCAGGGCGTCAATCATGGTTCGGTCGCCTTCGTCGGCACCGCCGTAAAACTTCATCTGCGCCAGACCGGCGTTTAGCGCTTCGGCGACGCTTGCCCCCTGTTCCAGCTTCTGCCCGGCGGCGGTAAAGAAAATCGACATCAGCACGCCGCTGGAACCGCCCATCACAACCGTCAGACGCTCGCCAATCAGGGCGAACAGCGTGGCGAGGTTAGCCAGCGGCAGCTGACGGCGCTGAAGTAAGTCGGCGATATCGCGTGCGCCGGCGGCAAAGGTGGAGCCAGTATCGCCGTCGCCAACCTTCGCATCCAGCGCATTGAGGTCCGCTTCCAGATTGGATAGCGTACCGGTCACCCGCTCTACGTAGCCTGCAACCTCGCTATTCTCCGAGGGCGTAAACTCCACCCGCGTACTGCGCAGCGACGAGGGCATCACGCTGATTGCGCGCGGCTGCACTGGCGTCTGCCAGCCGGCGGTTTCGACCGCGGAGAGCAGCGCTTTCTCAATGCTCTCTTCCAGCACGATGGCGGTGAGGGAAAAGCCTTTCATATCCAGCGCGGTGACCAGCGACGCCGGGCCTATCAGCCAGTCGATTCGCTGATGCAGCGGGGTATTGGCCAGCTCGCGGGTCAAAATTGCCATTTCGGCAATCGATACGCCGCCGAGATTATTGATCATCACCGCCAGGCGGCCGGTTTCCGGCAGGGCGGCGCTGAGCTTTTCTACCATCAGCGTAACGATTTCCGCACTGTTCTGCGTGGCGATAACCGAAGCGCCCGGTTCGCCGTGGATCCCCATCCCCAGTTCGGCCTGATCCGGATGATGGCGCGGAGTCGTTTCCGCATCCTGCGGCAGGTGACAGCTGGAAAGGGCCAGACCGAGGCTGAAGGTGTGTCTGGCGGCATACTGCGCTTCACGCAGCACGGTCGCCAGATTGTGGCCGCGTTCGGCGAAGTAGCCGGCCACTTTATGCACCAGAATCGTCCCGGCAATACCGCGCGGGTGTTTGTTATCCGGCAGCGAAATATCATCGCCAACGATCAGCATTTCGACGTTATAGCCCATGCGGCGCGCTTTCTCCGCGGCGAGGCCGAAGTTCAGACGATCGCCAGTGTAGTTCTTGACGATCAGCAGGCAGCCGGCATCGCCGGTCACGGCCTGGATGGCGGTCAGCACCGCATCGACGCTCGGCGAGGCAAACAGATCGCCGCAGACGGCGGCGGTCAGCATGCCTTTACCGACAAAGCCCGCGTGGGCCGGTTCGTGACCGGAACCGCCGCCGGAGATCACCGCCACGTTGTTTTTGTCGAGATCGCGACGCACCACCACGCGAATGGCGGGATCGCTTTCCAGCCGCGCCAGGTTATTCCACGGGCTGGCGATAATGGTTCCTTCAATCACTTCATTGACGAGGTTGGCGCGCTGATTAAAAAAGAATTGAGACATAACGGATCCTGAAAGTTAAGCGAGTTCCCGGAGGGGACAGCCTCCGGGGCGAGAAGGTTAGAGCAGGCTAGGCGCGAATCACGCGCTTGCCGGGAATATCAAGGATGACGGTCTCCCCCTTTTGTAGCGTGGTCAGGACATCGCTCTGCTGGCAAAGCATCGCGATACCCGCCTGACGGGCGATAATGGCGCCGTGAGAGAGTTCACTGCCGGCCTGCAGACAGATCCCCTTCACCCGATCCACATCGAGCTGCAGGACGGTAGAAGGAAAAATATCGTCGGCCACGAGGATCGAGGGGCCGTCAAACTGCGGTAGTACTTCGTTGCTCCCGTTAAGGTGACGCAGCGTGCGGTGCAAAATATCTTCAATATCAATATAGCGCGCCTGTAGGTAAGGATCGTCGAGATGACGATATTGTTGGCTTAAATCGTTCAGCACCTGATGCCACGCCCACTCCGCGCTGCATTGCTCGTCGCGCACCCTATCGCAGGCGGTGGCGTATAAATCAGGGTCATCGAGCAGGGTATGATGCCCGGAGAAGATGGCCGCGATGTCGGCGGAAAACTTCGCCTCCGCCAGGGTCGTCAGCGCGCTAAGCTCTTCCAGCGTCCGATCGATGGCCCGTTTTAGCCGCAGCTGCTGCTGACCGATGGCGACGCCTTTTTCCCGTGAGACCTTCTCCTGCGGCTGGGAATAGAGTACGACCTTACCCTGTACGCGATTGGCGCAGGCGGGCTGAGTCGCAGACGCCGCCTCGGTTTGCTCGCCGAAATTCTCCGCCGCCAGCGCCTGGAACGCTGCCAGCGCGGCATCGGCATCCGGCCCGCGAGCAAGCAGCCTTAAGGTATCGTTACGGCGCACCTGAAGCAGGGCGATTTGGTTGAGGCTGTCGGGCGTGACGCACTTACCTCCTTTCTCCAGCACCAGGTCGGCGTTGAATCCCGCCAGCGCGGCGACCAGCTTTGACGCCGGGCGAACATGCAGGCCGTTGTGGTTTTGAATCACCACGGAAACCGAGCGCGCATCGCGGTCGTCGATCGGCGCGGCGGTCAACGCCGCGTGTTGCGGTTGCGATGGCAATCCCAGCTGTACGCGTTTTGCCTCCAGCGCGTTCATGGCATCTTCGATGACCTTGTCGATGCCGGCCCCGGCGGCGGCGCTCACCGTCGCCGCCAGCGTTCCTTCCACCAGCGGCGCCGCGCACAGGCGAACCTTCGCCGCAATGGCCGGATCGAGGAGATCCAGCGCGGTTTCGGCGCTCAGCAGGGCGCTGCCAATATCCATCATCACCAGGATATGATCGGCGTCGGCTACGGACTCGATGGCTTCCATAACCTTAATGGGATCGGTGCCGATCGGGCTGGTGGGATCGTCAATTCCGGCGGCGATCGCCAGCTTACAGCCATCGTTCATTAACATCTGCCGGGCCAGTTCTCCGACACCTTCGCCCAGACGAGCGCTATGCGAAACAATCACCAGGTTTACCATCGCGTTTTCCTTACTCTTTGGCCGCTGCGGCCAGCATCTGAACCATCAACATTACCGAGGTCGCGCCCGGATCCTGATGCCCGATGCTGCGTTCGCCCAGGTAGCTGGCCCGTCCTTTGCGTGCCTGCATGGCGATGGTGGCCTGGACGGCGGCTTGCGCCTGTTCGCTGGCAGCATCAAGAGCGCTTTGGATTGACAGGTGCTGTTCGCTGGACTGGCGCAGCGATTCCACTACCGGCAGCCAGACGTCGCACATGGTTTTATCGCCCGGCTCGGCTTTGCCGCGATTCACCACGCCTTCCGCGCCTTCGCGGATGGCTTGATAAAGCTCGTCCAGGGTCAGACTCTGATGGGCCTGGGTCACCTGAGCGGCGCGGATAAAGAAGGTGCCGAACAGCGGGCCGCTGGCCCCACCGACGTTGGACAGCAGCGTCATGCCGGTATTTTTAAGAATGAAACCAATGTCTTTATCGGCAATCGAAGGCAGCTTTTCCACCACCTTGCTAAACCCACGATGCATATTCAGGCCGTGGTCGGCATCGCCGATCTCCCGGTCCAGACCGGTCAAAAAATCGCTCTCTTTGGTGAAGATATCGCCGCAGCGATAGAGCCAGTCTACGATTTGCGTTCTGCTTAATGACATGTCGTGCTCCTTATTTTCCCCAGTTCAGCGCCGGGGTGTGAACCGGGGCGTCCCATAATGCCAGCGTCTCGTCATCGGCTTTTAACAGGGTGATGGAAAAACCGACCATATCCAGAGAGGTACAGTAGCTGCCGATAAGATTGCGCTCGATCGCGATGCCGGTTTCCTCGCAGCGCTGCGTCAGACGGTTATAGACGCCGTAGAGCTCGGACAGCGGCGTGGCGCCGAGGTTGTTGACCAGCGCGATAACCCGATCGCCTTTTTGCAGCGCCTGCTTGGTCTGCGTTACCTCCTGCCACGCGCCTTTCACGTTGTCCCAGTGGCGCAGCATGCGGCTATAGGCGCCGTTTTCCAGCAGAGTATCGAACATTTCGTCAACGGTGCGATCGAGGGAGGTGAAGCGGCGGCGGTCGATGCCCGGTTCGCCGTGAATGCCGACGCCGAACTCCATCTCATCGTCCTGCAGTTCGAATGAGGGCTGGCCGGCGGCCGGAACGGTGCAGGCGCCCAGCGCGATGCCGATAGAGTGGCCGAGGTTGTTAAGCTTGCGCCCCAGTTCAGCGCATGCTGCCAGCGAGTCGCCGCGCTCGGCGGCCGCGCCCACCAGTTTTTCAATCAGCACGGTATTGGCCACGCCGCGCCGTCCGGCGGTATAGAGGCTGTCTTTTACCGCCACATCGTCATCGACTACCACGGTGGTAACCTTGATGCCGCTTTCGTGTAGCAGCTCGGTGGCGGTTTCAAAGTTAAGAATATCGCCAGTGTAGTTTTTAATAATCAGCAGCACGCCTTCGCCGCCGTCGATGTTCATGGCGCACTCAAACATTTTATCCGGCGTCGGGGAGGTGAAAATTTCCCCCGGACAGGCCCCGGAAAGCATGCCCTGGCCAATATATCCGCAGTGCATCGGCTCATGACCGCTGCCGCCGCCGGAAAGCAGCGCTACTTTCCCGGCCACCGGTGCATCGGCGCGGGTGACGTAGACCGGATCATGATGCAGCGTTAGTTCAGGGTGCGCTTTTGCCAGGCCCGCCAGTTGTTCACTCAGGACATCTTCGACACGGTTAATCAGTTTTTTCATTGTTTATTCTCCATCGGAGTTTCGATGCGGCCTCTCTGCTGACGGAAGCGGTCATCGTGTAGGGGTATCGCCTGTCGATATGCGATATCGGGCGATGTATTGATTCTGGCTGAGTTAACGGGAAAAAAAATCGCCATAAAATGAGTTTCATTACGAAACGCGCACGGTAAATTTTGTTCCGTTATGAAACGCTTTTGCCGGGAGAAATCGAAAAATGCGAGCCAGGGCGACTATTTCATCTCACTTCACATACTTGCCAGACGCGGGGGGGAAAAAATTTTACCTCTCCAGGCGCCAGTAGCGGCGAAAAACGCCGTACTTCATCCACTTTTTCCGCTTGTTTTGCGCTGAACGAGCGGATCGAGATCGCAATCCCGTCGTTTCATATGAATTCATGTTTCAATATGAAACGATAAAATGTGCACCCTGTTTCATATCGGGACAAAAAGGGGAAACATTTTTTTGCCTGCGGCTCGCCCTACAGTGATGACATCGCTCAGGTAGCGCTTTTGTTCCCGCTTTTAATACCAGGCCGGACGAGGAAATACCGGGGCACATCGTGTCAAAACATGCACTTATTTGAGGGTGAACGGAATGCTAAAAGTTATTCAATCTCCAGCCAAATATCTCCAGGGACCGGATGCATCCACGTTGTTTGGCGAATACGCTAAAAACCTGGCGGACAGCTTTTTCGTGATTGCCGATGACTTCGTGATGAAGCTGGCGGGTGAGAAAGTGTTGAACGGTTTGCATAGCCACAATATCAGCTGCCATGCGGAGCGCTTCAACGGCGAGTGCAGCCACGTTGAGATCAATCGCCTGATCGCCATTCTGAAGCAGCACGGCTGCCGCGGCGTGGTGGGCATCGGCGGCGGCAAGACGCTCGATACGGCGAAAGCGATAGGCTATTACCAGAAGCTGCCGGTGGTGGTGATCCCGACGATTGCCTCCACCGATGCGCCAACCAGCGCGTTGTCGGTTATTTATACCGAAGCCGGTGAATTTGAAGAGTATCTTATTTACCCGAAAAATCCGGACATGGTGGTGATGGATACGGCGATTATCGCTAAAGCCCCGGTACGCCTGCTGGTGGCCGGGATGGGCGATGCGCTTTCAACCTGGTTTGAAGCCAGGGCCTGCTATGACGCCAGAGCCACCAGCATGGCCGGCGGCCAGTCGACGGCGGCGGCGCTGAGCCTGGCGCGCCTGTGCTATGATACGCTGCTGGCGGAAGGCGAAAAGGCCCGCCTTGCCGCTCAGGCCGGAGTGGTGACCGATGCGCTCGAACGCATCGTTGAAGCGAATACCTACCTTAGCGGAATTGGCTTTGAAAGCAGCGGCCTGGCCGCCGCGCACGCCATTCACAATGGTTTCACCATCCTCGAAGAGTGCCACCACCTGTACCATGGCGAGAAAGTCGCGTTTGGTACCCTGGCGCAGCTGGTGCTGCAAAATAGCCCGATGGAAGAGATCGAAACGGTGCTGAACTTCTGCCATACCGTCGGCCTGCCGGTCACGCTGGCGCAAATGGGCGTTAAAGAGGGCATCGACGAGAAAATTCAGGCGGTAGCAAAAGCGACCTGTGCGGAAGGCGAAACCATCCATAACATGCCGTTCCCGGTCAGCGCGCAGAGCGTGCATGCGGCAATTCTGACCGCCGACCTGCTTGGACAGCAGTGGCTGGCGCGTTAATTTAGCGTCGTCCTGTCCCGCCTCGTTAATGAGAAGGGGCGTTTTATCCCCCTCTGGCGGTTACCGCCGGAGGGGTTGTCGTTTAAGTAACAGCGGAAATGGATATGACTGCGCAGACTCAGAGCTTTCCCCTGGTGATAACCCAGTCGTGGCATCGTTGCAGTAAGTTTATGCAGCGGGAAACCTGGCAGACGCCGCATCAGGCGCAGGGGCTGACCTTCGAATCGATTTGTCGGCGTAAGACCGCGCTGCTGACGATTGGCCAGGCGGCGCTGGAAGATGCCTGGGAGTATATGGATAACCGCCCCTGCGCATTGTTTATCCTTGATGAGTCCGCCTGTATTCTCAGCCGCTGCGGCGATCCGCAGACCCTTGACCAGCTGGCGGCGCTGGGGTTTCGTGACGGTAGCTACTGCGCGGAAAGCATCATCGGCAGCTGCGCGCTCTCGCTGGCCTCCATGCTCGGGCAGCCGGTCAAAACGACGGGCGAGCAGCATTTTAAACATGCGCTGCACGGATGGTCGTTTAGCTCTACGCCGGTGTTTGATAACCATGGGCGCCTGTTCGGTTCCATTTCTTTGTGCTGCCTGACGGAAGAACAGGCTTCGCCGGACCTCTCCCTGACCCTGGCTATCGCCCGGGAAGTGGGCAACTCGCTGCTCACCGATAGCTTGCTGGCCGAGTCGAATCGTCATCTTAACCAGATGTACGGTCTGCTGGAGAGCATGGATGACGGGGTGATGGCGTGGAATGAGCAGGGTATTTTGCAGTTTCTGAACGTGCAGGCCGCGACGCTGCTACACCTTGATGCCCAGGCCAGCCAGGGGAAAAACATCAATGAACTGGTGACGCTGCCGGCTCTGTTGCGCCGGGCGATCAAGCACGCGCGCGGGCTGAACCATGTGGAAGTCACCTTCGAGAGCCAGCATCAGTTCGTTGATGCCGTCATCACGCTCAAGCCGATCGTCGAAGAGCAGGGCAACAGTTTCATCTTGCTGCTGCATCCGGTCGAGCAGATGCGTCAGCTGATGACTAGCCAGCTTGGCAAAGTGAGCCATACCTTTGAGCAGATGTCGGCTGACGATCCTGAAACCCGGCGGTTAATTCACTTTGGCCGTCAGGCGGCGCGCGGCGCTTTTCCAGTGCTGCTGTGCGGTGAGGAAGGGGTGGGTAAAGAGCTGCTCAGCCAGGCGATTCACAATGAGAGCGAGCGGGGTGGCGGACCGTATATCGCGGTTAACTGCCAGCTGTATGCCGACAGCGTCCTTGGGCAGGATTTTATGGGCAGCGCGCCGACGGACGAGGAAAACGGGCGTCTTAGCCGTCTCGAGCTGGCCAACGGCGGGACGCTGTTTCTGGAAAAAATCGAATATCTGGCGCCGGAGCTGCAGTCCGCGCTGTTGCAGGTGATCAAGCAAGGGGTATTAACCCGTCTGGATGCCCGGCGTTTGATTCCGGTGGACGTTAAAGTCATCGCCACCACTACCGTCGATCTTGCCAACCTGGTGGAACAAAACCGCTTTAGCCGCCAGCTTTACTACGCGCTGCACTCTTTTGAAATCGTTATTCCGCCGCTGCGGGCGCGGCGTAACAGTATTCCTTCGCTGGTCCACAATCGTCTTAAGAGTCTGGAGAAGCGTTTTTCCTCGCGGTTGAAGATGGATGACGATGCGCTGGCGCAGCTGGTGGCCTACTCCTGGCCGGGTAATGATTTTGAGCTGAACAGCGTGATTGAAAATATCGCCATTAGCAGCGAGAACGGCCATATCCGTTTGAGTAATCTGCCGGAATATCTCTTTGCCGAGCGGCCCGGCGCCGACGCGGGTTCCTCGCTGCTGCCCGCCAGCCTGACCTTCAGCGCCATTGAAAAAGAGGCCATCATCCATGCCGCCCGCGTGACCAGCGGACGGGTACAAGAGATGGCGCAGCTGCTGAATATTGGCCGCACCACGCTGTGGCGAAAAATGAAACAGTACGATATCGATGCCGGCCAGTTTAAGCATAAAAATCAGGAGTAACCGGGCACCCAGCCTGACGCCGCGATGGTACTTGTTCGCGGCGTTAGCGATCGCTCTATCAGAAAGCCTGGCGGAAGATAGCGACAATCTCTTTCTCGTTACCCTTGCGCGGATTTGAGAAGGCGTTGCCGTCTTTCAAGGCCATCTCCGCCATATAGGGGAAGTCAGCCTCTTTAACTCCCAGCTCGCTCAGATGCTGCGGAATGCCGATATCGGAAGAGAGGCGGGCGATGGCGCAAATGGCCGACTCGGCGGCGTCCATGGTTGAAAGTCCGTGGATGTTTTCTCCCATAAATTCGGCGATGTTGGCAAACTTTTCCGGATTGGCGATCAGGTTATAGCGCGCAACGTGCGGCAACAGCACCGCGTTCGCCACGCCGTGCGGCATATCGTACAGGCCACCAAGCTGATGGGCCATGGCGTGAACGTAACCGAGGTTGGCGTTATTGAAAGCCATCCCCGCCAGCAGGGAAGCGTAGGCCATGTTTTCGCGGGCTTGCAGGTTGCTGCCCAGCGCGACGGCCTGGCGCAAGTTCCGGGCGATCAGGCGGATGGCCTGGATCGCGGCGGCATCGGTGACCGGGTTGGCATCTTTGGAAATATAGGCCTCCACGGCGTGGGTTAACGCATCCATGCCGGTTGCGGCGGTCAGCGGGGCCGGTTTGCCAAGCATGAGCAGCGGGTCATTGATGGAGACCGAGGGCAGGTTACGCCAGCTGACGATAACGAACTTCACTTTTGTTTGGGTGTTGGTCAGTACGCAGTGGCGGGTCACTTCGCTGGCGGTACCGGCGGTGGTATTCACCGCGACGATCGGCGGCAGTGGGTTAGTCAGGGTGTCTATGCCGGCATAGCGGTAAAGCTCCCCTTCGTGGGTAGCCGCGATACCAATCCCTTTACCGCAGTCATGAGGGCTACCGCCGCCGACGGTGACGATAATATCGCACTGTTCTTGACGAAAGACCGCCAGGCCATCGCGCACGTTGGTGTCTTTTGGATTTGGCTCGACGCCATCAAAAACCACCACCTCAATACCGGCTTCCTGCAGATAGCCGAGAGTTTTATCCACCGCGCCGTCTTTGATGGCCCGCAGACCTTTATCGGTGACCAGCAGCGCTTTTTTACCGCCCAGCAGCTTACAGCGTTCGCCGACGACAGAAACAGCATTGGGACCAAAAAAGTTCACGTTTGGCACCAGATAATCAAACATACGATAGCTCATAATATATCTTCCTGGTTGGATTTATTATTTAGAGAAACCCTTCAGAGCCGTTTCGGCTAATAACATGTCCTGTTCGACGGTACCGCCGCTCACGCCAACGGCGCCGATGACTTCCTCGTTAAAAATAACTGGCAGGCCGCCGCCAAAAGGAATGATTCGCTGCTGGTTGGTGAGTTGTAATCCATATAGCGGTGCGCCCGGTTGGACTAACGCTGTAATTTGATGAGTGCCTTTTTGCAGGCCGCATGCCGTATAGGCTTTATTGAGCGCAATATCGCAGCTGGTTATAAATGCCTCATCCATACGCTGCATCAGGAGCATATTTCCGCCGCGGTCAACAACGGCAAAGACCACCGGCACGTTCATTTCAAGGGCTTTCGCCTCAACGGCAGTAGCCATTTCTTTCGCAGCCGCCAGCGTAATAGTGGCGATGTGTTTGATCTTATCCATAATCTCTCCTGTTAATATCCAGGGCTGGAACGCGATAATTATCGCAGGCACATATTTCAACTGCTGTTTGCGGGCTTATTCTCTCGCCGCAGGTTATTAAGTCAATAGCGAGAAAAATACTATCTAATTGAGTTTTTTATTACCGCAGGCTGTTTTTTGATAACGATCGTTTAGCTGTATCACAGTTTGTTATTAATCTTCTTTTGCATGTTTCATCATGGAACTTCTTTTTTTTATTCTGTGCCAGACTGGAACGAAATTAATTTGCTTAACTTACGGCTTTACATCTCTTTTTGCTGATTAACGGCGAGAAGAAGGTGAGTTTATCGGTAAGCCGTCGCGTTGGGTGAAGTTTTTCTGCCTTTTTACTCATCGGGCATCGCACCGTTATGCGAGCGCGCGGCGTGGAGGGGAGCAAAACGTCGCATTAGTCGAGCAGAAAAGCGCCACGCAAGCGTTTAGCTGGGGCCTGAATCAAAGAAAGGCAACGATCTCTTTGATATCCCGACGGAGTTGGGTCCATATTATAAGCATGTTCATTACGTGGTTAATTTTAAGGATAAGAGCATGCCAACAGCAATCGATAAAGCCCTGGATTTTATTGGTGGTATGAACACATCGTTACCGGTGCCGAATACTATGGATGAAAGTACCGCTAAGGGGATCCTGAAGTATTTGCATGAACTAGGCGTACCGGCCAGCGCTGCGCAGGTCACGGCCCGTGGTGAGAAGGAGGGGTGGAGTGCCGGGTTCACGCAAAAAGTAGCCGGATGGGCGGACAAAATTGCCTCTGGCAACCGCATTATTATCAAAAACCCAGAATACTTTACTGCTTATATGCGCGAACAGCTGCAGGCGCTGGCGTAAGCCGCCTGTCGCCATATTCACCATAAGACGTGGCGCTATACAGGAGCCGCAAAACGCAAAAAGGGCTGACGCTTTCTCGCCAGCCCTTGCTGTATCTGGTGGCCCCTGCTGGACTTGAATCAGCGACCAGGTGATTAAGGACCATAACCTGACATAGTTCTCATTGTACGCTATTTTTTATTTTTTTTATTTATAATCAAATGGTTAATTTGATTTTTTGTTTCTGTCTGCTTGTCTCATTTCTCTACTGTCTTTCCTTACCTGAAGCAAAAATGGGCATTGCCTCAGGGGACGTTTATCCTCTGAAAGGTAACCTCATGGCCGCCAGGCATATAAGACGTTACTGGTCACAGTTGATGTATTGAAAGACAAGCGTGAGTATCTGATCCCACTGACTGAAAAGCGCAGGGTAGTTGAGTCCCGGGAGGAGTGGTGCAATAACTTTCAGCGGCAGCAGGAAAACAACGTTGTGAACTCGTTCGGAAGGAGATAAGGGCTTGTCAAAATATGAGCTAAATTCAGCAGAAGAGCGTTATCAGCCTGGGTCTGGAGATTTAGTACTGGCTAATAAGCTGGGTATTACTGATGACGAAGAAATGGAGACGCTGGAATCTGGCCTGTTATTGATGCTTTATGAACGGTTGTTTATCGAAGGTCAGCCTCCTTCTGTGCTGGCATTTGAGCACGTCAGTGGATGGCATCGCCAGTGGCTGGGGAATGTGTATGACTGGGCCGGGAAATTACGTCATGCTAACCTGGCTAAAGATGGTTTTCAGTTTGCTGCTGCCGACAGAATTCCACTGCTTCTCGATAGTTTTGATAAGCAATTTCTTTCCCGGTCTGCTGAGTTGAAATTCCTGGTTCGTCCGGAACTGGTTCGTTATCTGGCTGAATGCCACGTGGAGTTTATTTTGATCCATCCATTCAGAGAAGGTAACGGGCGTCTTTCACGACTGCTTTGTGATGTACTGTCGGTTGTGGCGGGTAAGGGCTTACTGGATTACAGTCTATGGGATGAGCACAAGGCCTTTTATTTCAGAGCAATACAGGCAGGCATATCAGGAAACTATAGCCCTATGATGCAACTGATGAGCGATATCTTACCAGATTAACGGGCAAGACCAACGGCTTTCGCCTGCGCCTGATTTTTTTTGAGCTGCTGCTCAATTTTTTGTACAGATGCACCGGTTTCGATTGCGGTTGAACTGGCTACGGAACGGTAGATCTGGGCTTTAGTGACAGGCGTTTTTTTCATAATGTCGCGTCTACTGGAGTTGTTGTGGAAATTTTAGAGTGTAACGAGATTGCTTGCAAGGTATAGCCCGATTTCCATTTTAGGTTATATAAATCAATGCATAACGTACGTATAGCGCAAGTGGCGAAGCATCATACCGGACGACCAATGGAATGATATTAATGCAGCTAAATTTTTACTCTCTGCCTATGGCTGTATTGTGAATATTGCGGGCAGCATTCCTGATTTATACCACTATCCGAGAATGCTGGCAGCAAGATGCAGAAAACAGGGAGCAATTCCTTGCCTTACCGAAATGACAGCCAAAGAAAAAGGGCTGACGATTTCTCGCCAGCCCTTGCTGTATCTGGTGGCCCCTGCTGGACTTGAACCAGCGACCAAGCGATTATGAGAACCGTGATAGATAACCGAAAAACAATAACTTGGCCTAAAAACAAAGGGTTAATAAAAAAATAAAGGGCAATATGAGGCTATATTCCTAACTTCCTGCGACACTTTTGCGACATTTTAATGGGTTGAGTCTTGCCGCTTCTTCAAGGTGATTAGGTGCAAAGTGCGCATAACGCATTGTCATTTTTATATCGGTATGTCCTAGTATCTTTTGCAGTACAAGTATATTGCCACCGTTCATCATGAAGTGGCTCGCAAACGTATGTCGTAGAACATGGGTTAGCTGACCAGCGGGCAGATCTATTCCAGCCCGTTCAAGTGCATTCCTGAAAGCGTAATAGCATGGCGTGAATAATGCGCCATTTTTTTTGTGAAGCTCACCTATCAAATCCAGATCTAGAGGGATTGTTCGATTACGTTTACCTTTGGTTTTTATAAACGTTACCTTTCCCGCTGAGATTTGGGAGCGTCTCAGGGTTTCGGCTTCACTCCATCTTGCCCCCGTTGCCAGGCATATCTTGACTATCGTTTCGAGGTCTTTTGCAGAACTGTCCCGGCATTCCTGCAACAGTTGGTCGATTTGTTCAATAGTGAGGTATGCCATTTCACTTTCATCAACCCTAAATTGCCGTACATTTTCTAAAGGGTTAGGGGCTGTCCATTCTCCTATTCTTTTAAGTTCGTTGAATACGGCCAAAAAATAAGCGTGCTCAAGATTCATAGTCCGAGGTGAGACCTGACTGACGCGCTTAGTTCTTGCAAACTGACCATCTAGCCTTTTCGCCCTATATGCAGTGAAAAGCTGAGCACTGAATTCAATCGCCAGTGGCGATCCCATGCACTCAGCCGCCCATAACATTGCGCTCTTTCTCTTCTCCCCATCGCGAAGTGTAATTCCATGACGTTCAAACCAAAGATGTACTAATTCTGAGAGGCGTCGTTTGTCTTTACCGTCTCCCAGCCAGGGCGTATCTTCGATTTTTTGCAAGGTGTAGTTTTCAAAGGCAAGCGCTTCACCTTTGGTCGAGAATTTTTTACGGACTCTTTTACCTTGTCTACCATCACTTCGGTTGACGGTATAAAAGTCAGCGACCCACTGCCCGTCGCTTAATTTTCGAACGGTCATAATTAATCAGCTGCTGATAATTGTTAGTACCACACGACCTATGACATTGATGTCATCTATAGAACAGTCAAAAGCCGCTCCGGAACCACTGACGCGAACCTTTTTTACAGGTATTCGGGTAAGTGTCCTTACGCTTGTCTTACCTTCAATATCAACAAGCCATTCACCATCAAATACCTCCGAAAACTCCGTTTCGATTACATAAGTCGTTGAGTTATCGATAACGCAAAGCGGTTTTAGAGGAACGGCTTTCCCTGGCAGGAATGTAGCTTTATCCAACATTAAAACCCCTGACTCATAAAGCTGGCCGTCGACGATCTTTTGTCTCGAAACCCTTAAAATGTCGAGTTCTTCGCCATCAAACTTTGGCCCGTTGCCAGTTACCAGCCATTCAAGCGTGGCACCTGTCTCAGCCATACAGCGTACAACGATATCGGCCGGGAAAAAGTCCCTCTTATATCGATTAGCCAGGCTGCTACTAGCGATCCCAAGATGCTCGGCTAGCGCGACTTTTGTTCTAAATCCATACGCTTCAATGACACGATCTAACGTGTCGTTTCCGCCTTGAGAAAAATCTATTTGTAGCTTCATGAAAACTTATCCTTGCAAGTTTTCGTGGAGTGATATTAAACTCCGCTTTGTAGGTTTAAGGAAACATTGCCCATTATTGCCCTGTATTGCCGTACAGGTTAACCAGCGGAGTTTGCCTCATGCGACCAAACATTACAATCGTCATCCCGGAGCCTTACTTGCCACTCGATGAGTATTGCCGCCGTACTGGTACTAATAAAGAAACAGCTAAGAA
Source organism: Klebsiella sp. S69 (assembly GCF_016516145.1). Lineage (NCBI taxonomy): Bacteria > Pseudomonadati > Pseudomonadota > Gammaproteobacteria > Enterobacterales > Enterobacteriaceae > Klebsiella > Klebsiella sp. S69. The sequence goes on from NZ_JACVUU010000006.1 coordinate 173,037, forward strand.
CTTGATTGAATATGGAAAGTTACCAATCAAGCCAAAGGGTAAACAGACTAAGGGCCTGGTTGAAGTGAACATGGCCGCTCTGACTATTCAAGCTCTGAGTGAATGTGACATTTCACTTAACGTGTAAATAATCATAGTGATTAGAGGGAGCCTAAACATGTTAGATTTTCGCGTTTCGTCACATGCACACTTTGATGATGCATGCAGAAAATTCGCGGCCACGCATAACGTGAAAGAGCTGGCGGATAAAGCAGGTATCAAGCCGCATACGCTTTACAACAAACTCAACCCGGAACAGCCGCACCAGTTAACGCCGCGCGAAATCTGGACGCTGACAGACCTGACTGAAGACTCGACCCTTGTCGATGGTTTTCTGGCGCAGATCCATTGTCTGCCATGCGTGCCGGTCAACGAACTGGCAAAAGAGAAGCTGCAATCCTACGTCATGCGCGCAATGAGTGAACTCGGCGAACTAGCGAGCGGTGCCGTTTCAAGCGACCGTCTTACCCCGGCCCGTAAGCAAAACATGATTGCGAGCGTAAACGCGGGTATTCGAATGCTGTCCCTGTCGGCAATGGCATTGCAGGCCCGGCTCCAGGCTAACCCGGCAATGACGAGTGTTGTTGATACCGTCAGCGGCATCGGCGCGTCATTCGGGCTGATTTGAGGTGCTTATGTTGACTCACGAACCGTCATTCGCCTCTCTGCTCAAAAAACGTAGCCCATCCATGCATTACGGGCACGGCTGGATAATGGGTAGCGACGGCCAGCGCTGGCACCCTTGCCGCTCTCAGTCCGAATTGTTGAAGGGCTTAACCGCAAAAAAAGTCTCTACGGTTAAGCGGCTTTTAAATGCATTAATGGGGGTAAAATGAACGAAAGAATTTCAGCTCATGACACCCATGCGAGCAAGCTTTTTAGCAATGCAGATTGTTCTACTGAGCAACCGAAGACCATGACCGGCGAAGAGTGTTTCGCACGGTTTCATCAAAAACTGAAGGCAACAGAAAATAAGGCGCTGCGTAATTTCAATAAGCTTGATGAAGATTTTAAGTTTGTGGTTTTAACGCTTGCTAACCGAAATAATCCGGGCGCGTTTCGCTCTGATGAAGTAGGTAAACCATATGAGTATTTTGATATGGATCGCCGCAAGCTGATTATTGCGTCAATGAATAAAATTTCCCGTTGGGGTGGAATTTTGCCCCGGCATATTTCCATTCATGAATGCTTTTTAGCTAATTAAATAAATCCGTAATTAATGGCGTAAACCCGCCGGGCTTCTTATTGCCCTAAATCAGGAGATTAAGGATGCACAAACAAGCTTCAGAACCCAAAGAAAATACCGACCTGCTTCTTGAGGTTATCGGTATTGCAAAACGTGAAGAGCGTAAAGGTCGCGCGCTCGCTGTTTCCATTCGCCTTGAGGCGCTGGCAACCCATATTGCTAACAAGGGTATGAGCGCCATAGAAGCGGCTGAACTGCTGCGCCGCGAAGCCACCCGCTACGAAAACGAATCTCAGGAGCTGCACTAATGGCCGATGCAATGGATATCGCACAACAGCGCGAGCAGGCAGAACGCGAGCGCCTTATCAACAACGCGCGCAGCCGTATCGCTACGCCATCTCGTTTTACATGCGAGGAATGTGACGCACCAATCCCGGAGGAACGCCGTATTGCCATCAAGGGCGTTGCACTATGCGTCACCTGTAAGGAAATCGCAGAGCTTAAAGGTAAACACTATAACGGAGGTGCTGTATGAGCCTTCGCATCGAAATCGGCGACAAATGGATTATAAACAGCGACCAGTATCAATTCATTTTGAGCGAGAAAAAGGTCGTAAAAAGCGGCCGTAAAGCTGGCGAGGAGTGGCTCGATACTATCGGCTACTATCCAAAAATCGAACAACTTATTTCCGGTCTGATTCATCACCACATCCAGCAGTCGACCATCACCTCAATTGAGGAAATGGCCGCAGAGATTAAGCGCATCGGAGAAATGTGCGCCTCCTCAATCAAGGCGGCGGCATGAGAAAAACACATCAACTTAAAATCCGGCCTGATTTTTTTCAGGCTGTCATTAATGGAACGAAAAAAGCCGAGTTTCGTCTTGCTGACCGTGCGTTTGCTGTAGGGGACTTACTTTGCTTAAACGAGTACGGTCCCTGCGAATATGACCACCAAAGGGTCGGTTTTACCGGCGCTTTTGTCTACGTACTGGTGACTCATGTAACTGACCTTAACGAGTGGGCTCCTGGCTATGTGATGCTCAGCATACAGCGCAGGCAGATGGGGGAGCTATGCGGGTAAGCGTAAACTATGCTTACCCGTGGAACGCTCCACGGTCGGCAATAGCCAGCCCATATCTTACTTATGACCAACAGTATCGCCGCGAGCGTATGTTCGCGGCTTTGCTGCATGCGAGAAAAGGGCTTTCTCTCCAGCCCGAGTGCGTGCGCTTTGACGTTTATCGCACCGCTGCGGTACTGGAGCAAAATCAGGACAGTCAACGAGCCAATGCCTTTTTAATCAGCTTCTGTAAAAAGGCATTGCCACGTCTTGAACTGGTCGCAAAAAAATACGAGAGCGCGGGTATCAACAGCAATGTATCAACCGCCGTTTTCGGTGGTCATTTTGACACCCGACTCATGCAATATCTGGCGTCACGTATGGTTAATCTTGTCGCCAGATATAACCGCCTCCCTGATATGTCGCGCGCCGATGTTGACCTGTTGGCCGGTGATATTGCTAATTTCATTCGTTCTGAGCTGGCAAATATTGATGACTCAGGTTTTGGTGAACTCAAAACGCTGTACACCTGGTACATGCATGCTGGTTTTATTTCTCTGCAATATAATGTCACCCCTCCCCATTGGGAGCGCGTGGCAAATAAATACTTCAACAAAGATGATATCGCCCCCGCAGTAATCCGTATGTTTACTGAGTCATGGTGGCGTAATCGTCTGCGTCGTGTCGCGTCGGCATGGCGCGAACATCTACAAATTGCAGTCGGCAACGTCAGCAAGAAAAAGCACGCCTACGCGAGTAAAAACTGTGTGACCGACTGGCGCGAGCAGAAACGCCGCACGCGCGAATTTCTCAAGGGACTGGATCTCGAAGACGAAGACGGCAACCGCATCAGCCTGATAGAAAAATATGACGGTTCTGTCGCTAACCCTGCGATACGCCGCTGCGAGCTGATGACCCGCATCCGTGGGTTTGAAAATATCTGCAATGAATTAGGTTATGTAGGGGAGTTTTACACCCTGACCGCACCGTCTAAATATCACGCCACGACTAAAGCGGGCTACCGTAACAGTAAATGGAACGGCGCCAGTCCGTCGGACACGCAGAGCTATCTAACCGGCCTTTGGGCGCGCATACGCGCCAAACTGCACCGGGAAGAAATCCGCATTTTCGGCATACGTGTTGCCGAGCCTCACCATGATGGTACGCCGCATTGGCACATGCTTATGTTTATGTTGCCGGGAGACGTTGAGCGCGTGCGTCTTATCATCCGTGATTATGCGTGGGAGGAAGACCGCCACGAACTGAGAAGCGATAAAGCCAAAAAAGCACGTTTCCACGCCGAAGCTATTGACCCGGAGAAGGGCAGCGCTACCGGCTATGTTGCTAAATACATTTCGAAAAATATCGACGGATATGCTCTCGATGGCGAAACCGATGACGAAAGCGGTGAACTGCTTAAAGAGACTGCCCCCGCCGTATCAGCATGGGCGGCGCGCTGGCACATCCGTCAATTCCAGTTTATTGGCGGCGCGCCGGTGACGGTCTACCGTGAATTGCGTCGTCTCGCTGATACCGAGACCGCGCACGGTCTGAGCGTTGAATTTGCCGCCGTCCATGATGCCGCTGACGCCGGTGACTGGGCTGGTTACGTTAATGCGCAGGGTGGCCCGTTTGTCCGTCGCGACGATTTGCAGGTGCGCACGCTGTATGAGCCTCGCGCCGAGTTTAACCAGTATGGTGAGGAAACTATCTGCATTCGTGGCGTGTACGATTCCGCCGTCGGTGCTGACACCCCGATTTTAACTAGGCTAACGCAGTGGAAAATTGTGCCGAAGCGTGCCGTTGATTTGGCCGTTGACGTTAAGGGCGCTCCTGCGCCCTCTCGGAGTTCTGTCAATAACTGTACGGGAAGCGAAAGCGATCCACCGGAGCTGGATTTATCCAAACCGTTGAGTCGAAGTGAAAGGCGGAAGCTAACGGCCAGACTCAGTGTCAAAAAACGGGTCACTAGGAGTGATTTTATCCACGGAACGGATAAACAAAGCGCAGCCATTGACAGAACAATAGACGAGATTCTGCTCACGACCGGCGAAACCATCAGCCAGGGTGAGGCCCTGCACCTGATGGCCGGTGGCAAAAGTTGCATAAACGGCAAATGGTGCCGTGGTTCATCAACCGGTGAAATTTTCCCGGCAGCACCGTCACACCGGGCGCAGGCAAGACAAATCCTAAATCGAGTCGCGGGGTTAGCGTCAGTTACAAAGTTGAGACTGTAACTAATTCATATCCATATCATGCACATACGTCATTTTGTGGTGTAACTTTTTCTTTCATCTTTTTATCGATATGTGATACTGTTTATTTATACAGTATCTCGTGTTGGAGGTTGTGTGGTTAGAGAGTTAAACGAGCAAGTCATGATTGAAAGGGTCGAGATGATTGCGCGTCTGACGACAGAGGGTGTTTGTCAGGAAAGAGATCGTGAAATTGCTTTGAATTTAATTGCGGAAATTGCGAGAGGGAACTTGATGAAAAACAAATCTTTTTCAGTTGTTTTCGCACCCGCTCCTGTTGAACAAAGATTAAAAAAAGGGGGCGAAGTGAGGGTTAACATCACGTTGGATAAAGACCAAAAAATCGGGCAGCAAGTTGTCGATGCTTTTCAGTGCGAGTTGACTCGACGGGTGGCATCGATTTTTCCAACAGCACGCATTACAGTTAAAATAGGATCAATGATTGGTGTTGAGTTAGTTGGGGTTGACAAAGAGTCAGATCGAGAGGCATTGGATGGTATTCTCCAGGAAGTTTGGGAAGATGAAAGCTGGAGATAAACATCATAAGTCAATTGGTACATAATGGACTTTTATGCGATGAAGTCAGTTTAGGCTAAATGGCTAAAGATACAAACAGTGTCTTGGTTGGAAGTTTAGTAATCAGATTGTTACACTTGTCGGGGATCATCTTGGCCTTTTTTCTTTAATGTATCTTGCTATTTAGTGTATTCTTAATAAAAATATATGTATGTTTATGCTATAGGTTAGGAGGGAATATGGATGGTTTGTGGGAGAAAATATCTTCGTATAACTTATTTAATAACCTTTTTCCAGGTGCTCTTTTTATATATCTATTAGAGCGTTCGACGAGTGTGGTTTTATCTACGGAAGATATAGTAAAGAATATTGTCCTTTACTATTTTGTTGGGTTAGTTATTGGTCGGGTTGGATCGATTGTTATTGAACCCATACTTAAGGCAGTTCGGGTCATAAGATTCACTCCTTATTCTGATTACATATCAGCATGTAAAAAGGATAGTAAAATAGAAACGTTGCAAGAAGTAGCCAATATGTATAGAACATTGCTTACTATGTCCATTTTACTACTGGCCGCTTTGTTGTGTATTGAGGCTCTAACAAATAATAACTATAATTTATCAAAGTGGGTGTCATCTTTTTTTACAGTTGTTTTTATTGTATCATATATTAAACAAATTAATTATATTGTGGCAAGGATTATTAAAGCTAACAAGCTGCCATAAGGCAGCTTGTTGTTTATTCCTCAGTTTTATAATTAGTTACGTATGCACGAGGTGTGACTGAGGACCATCCCTCTCTAATTGGGGCGTCTTTATAATGAAATTTCGCAGAGCCTTCAGTAGTAATTACTTTAGCCCCACGTCTGGTGAAAGCATTAATAACTGCTTGATGGGGATGCTTGTCAGAGTCAGGTGCACATGAGATAAATGCGCTAATCCCTCTCTGTTCACCCTCGCTTACAATATTACCAACCAGCTTGTTTAGTACTTGTGGACTAACATTTCTTCGGCTTCCATGATGAGGAATCTGAATGAATGATAATGAAGTGTTATCAATGTGATCTGCCGCCATTTCTAAGGCAGTGACACCTGCATCGCCAGTAAATACCAAGGTTTTACCATCAATTTCAAGTTTCAAAATTACACTTGAGTTGTTTTGTGCTGATGTGGTGTCCTTATCGTCAATGCCTTCATCGGAGAACCAGTCTGCAACATATTCAACTAATTTTTTAGCTTTCTCAGCAAGATAGTCAAATGTTGCTTTTAAAGCTTCAGTTCCAGATACTTCTTCTGCTTTTTTAGGCATTCGAGCGAAGTCAGGTATTAATGTTTCATAATATGCTTGTGTAGGTCCAACAACAACAAGTGTGGCATTATCCCAAGTCTTTCCTTGGAAAGGCTCATGAATTTCTATCTCTTTTTTTTCAGCTAATTTAACAGCATCATAAGCTTTCTGTAGGTTTTCTTGCATGCGTCTTGCGATACTGGCATCTGTTATCCTTCCGTCAGAAAATTCAGCTGCGAGGTTTTCATTGTGCTCCCATGGTTTGTGAATCCAGAACTCTTTTACTTCTGCATTTTCAATGACATGTGATAAACCGCCCACATGATCACCATCTGGATGTGTGGATATAAGCAGATCAATAATATTGGTATGGTAATAATTTTCTAGATGTTCAATAATTTGAGCACCTGTACTCGCATACCCAGCGTCAATCACAACAACTTTTTGCTCGTGCCTTGCTCCGTGAAGATTGCCCCATCTAATGCATATCGCATCTCCACTTTTTTTTTCTCCAACGGCTAAAAAATCAACTTCGTATCCCATTTTGTGTCCTTATGCTTTTTTTACTGCCATACAAGGTTCTGATGTGTGTAGCTTTAATCAAGAGAATTCTGACTAATTTTATTGATAATCAAACTGATGCGATGAGCTATCAGTTTGCGGTTCATACCTCCATCATTTTATGTTTTTTAATAAAAACAATTACTTGTATGTATGCTGTTGTTGCTAGATTAATGCCGATAGCGCAGCAAATTTGTCACTGCGCCAGCAATAACTCCCGGCCTTCCTTCTTTCACTGCTCTGATACCGATAAGCTGGTCGAACAGGCAAGCTGCGCAGAGCTCGGTCCGGTCATTAAAGGTCTACTAAATCACATTAGAATGAAAAAATAAAAGGATCTATATCAATATGTTATCTCTGATTTATGAAAATCCGTGGACGACGATTTTTTTGCTGATTGTTGCCAGTTGCTGCCTCAACAGTATTATTGGCGCATTGCGCGGCCAGGAATCGCGGCAATAACCCGGCCCAAACAGGCACCCTGAATGCCGGTTTTTTTTATGCCATTTTTTCGAAATCCCTCTATTTTTTAGCTGTGCATGCAACAGGTGCATGGTTTTGCATGTGCCGGAGTTGCCAGCTCTGGCCGTGCGCCGCCAGAGCTGGCGCGGATACAGAGTGGTCATGCAACTGCATTAAAACCGACCTACGAAGCGGGCAGGCGTGGCGGGGAAAGCACTGCGCGCCAGCGTACTTTTGCGCATTTATTTTCGCAGCCTGAGCGCGTCGCTGTGCCGCGCGGGTTCGCGAGGGTGTCGGTGGGTGATGCGGGGGCGTCCGAGGGCTTGGCGGGCTTCTGAGGCGGTCAGGCGTGGGGGTAAGAAAAAGCCGCCAGGAGGCGGCGGAAATCAGTCACTTTCGGTATCGAGGGTGTAACTTTTGAAACGGATCACCTCCTGACCGGCCCACGCGTTGACCTCGCGCATCCGGTCTTGTAGCGGTATGAGCTCGTTACGGACAAACACCTTTGCCACCTTCTCGATGTCACCGAGCGAACCGACGTTTTCCGGCTTGCCGCCCATCAGCTGGAACGGGATGCGGTGAGCGTCGAGCAGGTCGGCGGCGCTGACTTTTTTTATGTTGAAAAAGTCGTCTTTCGTGGCCACCTCGCTGAGCGGCACAATTTTAATGCCGTCCGGTTTTCCATGCGGTGCGTAGAAAAACAGATTTTTGAAGTTGCCGAGCCCCTTCGAGCTGCGCATCGCATCGCGCAGCGCCTCAACATCGGTACCGCTTTGCGCGGCGTCCGTCACATACATGATGTAACCCGCATGCGCCCCGTTCTGGTAATACTTGCGACGGAACAGCGTCGCCGCTTCATTCAGCCAGGCGGAGTTTAGCGCGCTGAGATATTCCGGCATGCCGTACAGCTCCTGATTAATGTCAGGTTCCAGCAGGTGGAACACGGAGCCCGGCGCGAACGGGTGCGGCTGGTCGAATGACGGCACCCACCAGTAGACATCATCATCAATACCACGTCGCGTATATTTAGCCGGTGACGCTTCCAGCTTCAGCGGGCGACCGGTGACACTCTTTCGGAGCTCTAAAAACGCGTTGCCAAACACCAGAAAATCAAGCGCGAAGCGGCTGAAGTCCTGTTGTGACAGTAGCGGATGCGGAATAAACGTTGAGGCCAGAATGTTGCGCTTAACGTAAATCGGCGAGCTGTGATGAACGGCGGCGCGCAGGCTTTTTGCCAGTCCGTTAAAGCTGACCGGCGGCTCGAACCAGCGGCCGTTATTGACGCATTCCACGTAATCCAGAATATCGCGGCGGTCGAGCACGGCGCTCGGTTCACCAAAAGTAAACGCCTCCATTTTTTGGGGCGCGCTGTCTTTCATGTTGCGCGGGCGCTTTTGTGGCTGTGGCTTGCGGCCTTTGTATTTACTCATCAGTTGAACTCCAGAATGGACGATGTGGCCTGGCCGCTGCCAGCGGTCAGCGGTTCGTTTAACAGCGCGTGCATGGTCGCCCAGGCGACGTCCGCGTGACTGGCCTCCTCGGTGCGGCTGGCCTCATAGGTCGCGCTGCGCCCGCTGCTGGTCATGGTCTTGCGGATAGCCATAAACGAGGTGGTGATGTCGGTGGCGCTGACGTCGTATTCGAGACAGCCGCGGCGAATCACGTCTTTTGCCTTCAGCACCATCGCGGTTTTCATTTCCGGCGTGTAGCGGATATCGCGGGCGGCGGGATAAAACGAGCGAACCAGCTGGAAGACGCCAATACCGAGGCCGGTCGCATCGATACCGATGTACTCGACGTTGTATTTTTCGGTGAGTTGGCGAATGGATTCGGCCTGCGTCGCAAAGTCCATGCCTTTCCACTGGTGACGCTCCAGAATGCGGAACTTGCCACCGGCGACAACCGGCGGCGCGAGCACCACACACCCGGCGCTGTCGCCGCTGTGCGACGGGTCGTACCCCACCCAGACCGGGCGGGAGCCGAACGGGTTGTCGGCGAACGGTGCAAAGTCTTCCCACTCTTCCAGACTGTCGACCATGCAGCGTTGCAAATCCTCGAACGGGAACACCGACGCCTTGTCGTCAACGAACTCGCACATAAACAGATTGCGGAAGTCGTCGACGCTGTTTTCGCGCTGGAGTTGCTCCAGATTGAACAGCGTACAGCCCCCGGCGAGCGCATCCTCAATGGTGACAATCTGCCGCCACTGACCGTCAGGACACGCCACGCCAGCGGCGAGCGCGTCATGACTGATATCGATGTCGACCCGCTCGCTGGCGCGGGCGCGTCCATGGTTGAACAATTCCCCCGACCAGAACGGGTAAGCGCCGTGCGCCAGGGTGGAAGGCGTCGAAAAGTAGGTGCTGCGCAGGTGGCTTTGTGAGGCCATGCCCGACGACACTTTGCGCAGTTTCTGGAAGTTGGGGATCCAGAATATCTCATCGACATACAGGTCGCCGTTATGGCTCTGCGCGGTGTTTGAGTTGGTGCCGAGAAATATCAGCTTTGCGCCGTTGTTGCCGATGACAATCGGGTCGCCGGTCAGGTCGACATCGACCCGGCGCGCAAACTGGATGATGTACTCGCGGAATACATACGCCTGCGTCTTACTCGCTGACAGAAAAATCTGGTTGTGGCCGGTTTTCAGCGCATGCAGCAGCGCCTCCCGGGAAAAGTAGAACGTCGCCCCAATCTGGCGCGATTTCAGAATGTCGCGAATACGGTGCTCAAGCCCGGCGCGGTGCCAGCGGAGCTGATACTCGAAAGACTCTGCAAAGAAAATCTCTTCCAGTTTCTCGATAGCCTCGTCGCTGAAAAAGTTCTTTGTCGGCTTTTTTCGGTCGCCTTTGTTGCGGTTGGCCACGTTGGGATTCAGGTCAACCTCGTTTCCGGTCTGGCCATAGCGATTAATGCGTGCAAAGCGCTCCATCTGCCGGGCCAGAAAATCCGCCACCTTGAAATCGTGGGGTGTGAGGTTGGGCTTTGCGTAGAGCTGAATCAGCCGGGCCTCTAAGGTGCTTTCGACCCGGTTCAGCGGTGCCGTTTCGTCCCACTGGTCGCGCTGTTTCCAGCTCTGCACCGTCGGGCGTTTGGTCTGCAACATTTCGGCAATCTGCGGCACGGAAAACCCCTGCCAGTACAGCAAAGCCGCCTGGCGTCGCGGGTCGTTTAAGAGTGTGGTGTCGGTGGTGATGGTCATGGATGCCTCGCCGTGATTGATACAGGGCAAGGCTAAAGAAACGGGTGATGCGAATCGCTAAGGTGCTGTTGTGTGAGGGATAAGCCATCCGGGACAGATGGCGGGTGGGCGGCGACGTCGGGAAACTAACCCCGACCCGTTAACCCGATATCAGGACTCCTGACAATGGCAAAAAAAGTTTCAAAATGGTTTCGCATCGGCGTCGAAGGCGATACCTGTGACGGCCGCGTTATCAGCGCGACGGATATTCAGGAAATGGCCGAGACCTTTGACCCCCGCGTCTACGGTTGCCGCATTAACCTCGAACACATGAAAGGCATCCTGCCGGATGGCCCGTTCAGTCGTTACGGCGATGTGGTCGAGCTGAAGTCTGAAAAGATTGATGACGATTCGGTACTAAAAGGCAAGCTGGGGCTGTTCGCCAAAATCACCCCGACCGATGACCTGATCGCAATGAATAAAAAATTGCAGAAGGTCTACACCTCAATGGAAATTCAGCCGAATTTCGCCAATAGCGGTAAATGCTACCTGGTCGGCCTGGCGGTGACCGATGACCCGGCCAGCCTCGGCACCGAATACCTCGAATTTTGCCGGGGGGCCAAATTTAACCCCCTTAACCGCTTCAAAGCCGAGCCGGGCAACCTGATTTCCGTCGCCACCCTCGCCGAGCTGGAGTTTGAAGACCAGGCGGAAAATGTCTTTACCGCCCTGAGCGACAAAGTGAAAGCGATCTTCAGCCGCAAACAGGCCAGCGATGACGCTCGTTTTCAGGATGTGCATGAGGCCGTGACGACCGTCAGTGAGCATGTGCAGGAAAACCTCACCGCCACTGAGCAGCGTCTTGCCACGCTGGAAAATGCCTTTGCGACGCTGAAACAGGACGTCACCACGAAGGCCGACCAGACCAGCCAGGCATTCAGCAAGTTAAAAACGTCGCTGGATAAAACCGAAAGCACCGCGCAGCCACGCCGCAAGCTCTCCACCGGTGGCGGTGGCGATGAGCTGCTGACCGACTGCTAAACGGTCATGAATTTATCGCCGGGCGACAGGCTTGCCCGGTCAGACAACCCGATTTAACCAAACAGGAAAGACTATGCGTCAGGAAACCCGTTTTAAATTCAATGCCTACATGTCCCGCGTTGCTGAGCTGAACGGCATCGACCCGGACGACGTGAGTAAAAAATTCTCCGTCGAGCCGTCCGTCACGCAAACCATGATGAACACCGTGCAGATGTCCTCGGCCTTTTTGCAGAAAATTAATATCGTGCCGGTGGATGAGCTGAAGGGTGAAAAAATTGGCGTCGGCGTCAATGGCACCATCGCCAGCACCACGGACACCAACAGCGGCCAGGAGCGTAAAACAGCCGACTTTACCGCGCTGGAGTCTAAAAAATACGAGTGCGATCAGGTCAACTTTGACTTCCACTTCAAATATAAAAAGCTGGATTTGTGGGCGCGCTTCCAGGACTTCCAGCGCCGTATTCGCGATGCCATCATCCAGCGGCAGGCGCTCGATTTCATCATGGCCGGGTTCAACGGCGTTGAGCGCGCCGAAACCTCTGACCGTGCCACTCATCCGATGTTGCAGGATGTCGCCGTAGGCTGGCCGCAGAAATACCGCAATGAAGCGCCGACCCGCGTGATGAGCAAAATCGTCGACGAGGAAGGAAACGTCGTTTCCGCTGTTATCCGCGTGGGTAAAAACGGCGATTACGTTAACCTCGATGCGCTGGTCATGGATGCCACCGACAACCTGATTGACGAGATTTATCAGGAAGATTCGGAGCTTGTCGCAATTGTGGGGCGTAAGCTGCTGGCCGACAAATATTTCCCGATCGTCAACAAAGACCAGCCCAACAGCGAAGCGCTCGCGGCTGACATCATTATCAGCCAGAAACGCATCGGCAACCTGCCCGCTGTGCGTGTGCCGTACTTCCCGGCGAACGCGATTATGGTGACGCGCCTCGATAACCTGTCCATCTATTTCATGGATGAAAGTCACCGCCGCTCCATCATCGAAAACCCGAAACTCGACCAGGTGGAAAACTATGAATCGATGAACATCGATTACGTGGTCGAAACCTACGCCGCCGGGTGCTTCATTGAAAATATCAAGCTGGGCGATTTCTCTGCCGCGCAACCGGAGGGCTAACCGATGACAAGCCCCGCACGGCGTCACATGATGCGGGTCTCGGCCATTGAAACCGCGCAGCGGGAAAACAACCCGCTGCGGCATGCCACTGCCTACGAGCAGATGCTGGTTAAGCTGGCCGCAGACCAACGCACGTTAAAAGCCATCTTTGGTAAAGAGCTGAAAGCCACGAAAAAGCGCGAGCTGCTGCCGTTCTATCTGCCGTGGGTCAGTGGCGTGCTGGAACAGGGCAAAGGCGCACAGGATGACATCGTGATGACCGTCATGCTGTGGCGTCTTGATGTCGGCGATATCGGCGGCGCGATGGATATTGCCCGCTACGCCTTTAAGTACGGTCTGACCATGCCTGGCAAACACCGCCGCCCGCCGCAGTACATGTTTACCGAAGAGGTGGCGCTCGCCGCCATGCGCGCCCATGCCGCCGGTGAACCGGTCGTCATCAGCCAGCTACTCGACACGCTGGCACTGACCGCCGCCGCAGATATGCCTGATGAAGTGCGCGCAAAGCTGCACAAAATCACCGGCCAGGTGTTACGGGACAACAAACAGCCCGCCGACGCGCTGGCCCACCTCAAACGTGCGATGCAGCTCGATTGTCAGGCAGGCGTTAAAAAAGACATTGAACGGCTTGAGCGTGAGCTGAAGCCCAAACCGGCAACGGTCGTTAAAGCCCCGGTAAGAGCGCCGCGCGCCGTGAAAACCACGGCACCGGCTAAACGTGGCCGACCGAAAAAGACCGCCGGTTAACAGAATGCGCCCCGCGCCAGGGCGGCACGCCGGTCGATGAGGGTGATTTACCCGACCTGAGACCGGCGTCCACCGCCCACCTATTCAGAGGTAGTCATGACGACGCTGATTATTAAAAAGAACGATGAGCCGGGTGGCGTGGTGGTCATCCCGCCGCCTGCCAGCGATGAGCCGGTGATAAAAAATACGTTTTTCTTTCCTGACATCGATCCGAAACGCGTGCGTGAAGGGATGCGCCTTGAGCAAACCGTCGCCCCGGCCCGGCTGCGTGAGGCCATCAAAACCGGCATCGCCGAAACCAATGCCGAGCTTTTTTTGTGGCGGGAACAGCAGATTGCCGGGGGTTTTAGCAAGCTGGCCGACGTGCCGGCTGACGATCTCGACGGCGAGAGCGTGCGCGTTTTCTATTACCTGCGCGCCGTCACCTCAATGGCGACTGCCACGCTCTATGAGCGTTATCGCGGTGTGGATGCCAGCGCCAAAGGTGACAAGAAAGCCGACAGCATCGATACCACTGTCGACGAGCTGTGGCGGGACATGCGCTGGGCCGTATCACGCGTCCAGGACAAACCCCGCTGCATCGTGAGCCAAATCTGATGCAGGCCATCGCGCAACAGGGCGACACGCTCGACATGATTTGCGCCCGGTATTACGGGCGCACTGAGGGGGTATTCGAGTCGGTGCTCGCCGCAAATCCGGGGTTGGCCGAGCTCGGCGCAGTGCTGCCACATGGCACGGTGGTCGAACTGCCCGACGTCCAGTCATCCCCCGTAACTGAAACAATTAATCTGTGGGAGTAAACACATGACGGAAGGTGAAAAAAGTGTCCTGTCACTCTTTGTGATCGGCGTGCTGATTGTCGTCGGGAAAGTGCTGGCCGGTGGTGAGCCCATCACCGCCCGGCTTTTTATTGGTCGTATGTTGCTGGGTGGCTTTGTCTCAATGGTGGCCGGGGTGGCACTGGTGCAGTTTCCCAACATGCATCCTGCTGCTGTGTGCGGATTTGGCTCCATGCTGGGCATCGCCGGTTATCAGGCGGTGGAAATTGCGATTCAGCGCAGGATTAAAAAAGGGGAAAGCGATGGCGGTCATTAAGACACACCCCAACGTCGCGGCATTCCTCGACACGCTGGCGTTTTCAGAGGGTACGGCGACGCACCCACTGACGAAAAACAACGGGTACGACGTCATCGTCACCGGCTTCGATGGCAAACCGGAGATTTTTACCGACTATCGCGATCATCCGTTTGCCGGTGGGCGCCCGGCGAAGGTCTTTAATCGTCGCGGGGAAAAATCCACGGCATCCGGGCGTTACCAGCAGCTTTACCTGTTCTGGCCGCATTACAAAAAGCAGCTCGCTTTGCCGGATTTCAGCCCGGTATCGCAGGACAGGCTCGCCATTCAGCTTATCCGCGAGCGCGGCGCGCTTGAAGATTTGCAGCAGGGGCGCATCGAACGCGCGATCTCCCGCTGTCGCAATATATGGGCCTCATTGCCGGGGGCCGGGTACGGTCAGCGCGAGCACAGCCTCGACAAGCTGGTCGCAGTGTGGCGTAAGGCCGGAGGCGTATCCGCATGAAAATAGTCATTATCCTGCTGGCGCTGGCCTGCGCGGGTCTGCTGTGGATGCGACACGATAACAGCAATTTGCGGGCCTCATTTGAACGTGCGAACCGGGTCGCCAGTACGCAGAAAACCACGATCACCATGCTGAAAAATCAGCTCAACGTTGCCGCAGAGCAGTCCCAGCGTAAAGAGCTGGCGCAGGTCGCTATGAGGGACAAGCTCACGGCGGCTAACCTGCTGGCTTTCAGGCGTGAACAAACCATCACGAGATTACTCAATGAAAATGACGCGTTTCGCCGCTGGTATCGCGCTGATTTACCTGATGCTGTGCGCCGGTTGCACCAGCGCGCCGCCTGCACCAACGCCGCCGCCGGTGATTGTTTACAACGCCTGCCCGAAGGTCAGCCCCTGCCCGATGCCGGGCAGCGACCCGCTGACTAATGGCGACCTGAGTGCGGATATACGCCAGCTCGAAAGCGCTCTACAGAGTTGCGCAATTCAGGTTGATACGGTGAAACAATGTCAGGATGAAATCGATGCAAAAGCCCAACAGTCTGCGAAAAGCCTTAACTGATGCGGTGCCGGTACTGCGTACCAACCCCGATATGCTTTGCCTTCGCCTGGACGATGGCAACAATATAGCGACGCTGGCGCGCTCCCTGTCGTTTGAAAAGCGGTACACGCTTAACATCGTGGTAACCGATTTTACCGACGATATTGACCTGTTGTTTGTGCCGATTATGGCCTGGTTACGGGTCAATCAGCCGGACATCATGACAACCGACGAGGGGAGAAAAAAAGGCTTCGCCTGGTACGCTGACATCAATAACGACAGCAGCCTCGATGTCAGCATCAGCCTGTTGCTGACCGAGCGCACGCTGGTCAAAGAGGCCGACGGCACAATGTACGTTGAGAACATCCCGGAGCCGCCACCGCCGGAGCCGGTGACGCGCCCTGTTGAGATGTGGAGTAATGGCGAACGGGTGAGTAAATGGGATGAATGACTTCAAACCCTTTGAGGACAAGCTCGCCGGGTTGATAGCGGCCCTTTCCCCCGCCGGGCGTCGCCGGATGACCGCCGATATTGCGAAGAAACTGCGCCAGCGGCAACAACAGCGCATTAAATCGCAGAAAGCGCCGGACGGTTCGCCCTTTGCCCCGCGTAAGCGCCCGCCCGTCAGGGCAAAGCAAGGCCGGATTAAACGCGAGATGTTCGCGAAGCTGCGAACCAACCGCTATATGAAAGCGAGCGGCGGCGACAGCGCGGCGGTAGTGGAATTTACCGGGAAAGTGCAGCGCATCGCCCGCGTGCATCAGCTCGGGCTCAAGGATAAACCATCCCCCAAAAGCGCCACCGTCGAGTACCCACAGCGCCAGCTCATGGGCTTTACCGAAGATGACCGGCAGCTTGTGGAAAGCGTCATTATCGACTACCTCGCCGGTTAACGTTGTGCCAGCCAGGGCAAAACGCCCGCAGATTGCCGCCGGAACACCCCGGCGGCATCCTTTCCCCTATGAATACTCTCGCATCTATCCAGGAACTCGCCCGCGCGATACGCAACATGATACGCACCGGCATCGTCGTCGAAACTGACCTCGACGCCGGGCGATGTCGCGTACAGACCGGCGGCATTTATACCGACTGGCTCCAGTGGCTGACGCACCGGGCCGGACGCTCGCGCACCTGGTGGGCTCCCTCTGTTGGTGAGCAGGTGATGATTCTGGCCGTGGGCGGTGAGCTCGATACCGCTTTTGTGTTGCCGGGTATTTATTCCGACGACAACTCCGCACCGTCGGCTTCGGCGGATGCCTGGCACGTTGAGTTTCCCGACGGTGCCGTTATGAGTTATGAGCCGGAAGCCGGCGCGCTGACCGTCACCGGCATTAAAACCGCCGATGTGACCGCATCCGACTCGGTTGCCGTCAGCGTGCCGGTGGTGCTGGTAAAAGCCGAGACGCGCATCACCCTCGATACGCCGGAGGTGGTCTGCACCAACAAACTGACGACCGGCACGCTGGAGGTGAAGCAAGGCGGCAAGATGTCAGGTGATATCGAGCACAGCGGCGGCGCTTTCACTTCCAACGGTGTTCAGGTGGATAAACACGGCCACGGTGGCATCAGGCGCGGCGATGAATGGACGGAGGGCACCAAATGACGGCGCGTTATCTCGGCATGAACCGCTTGACCGGTGAAAGCATTTCAGACGTTGACCATATCAGCCAGAGCATCGGGGATATTCTGCGCACGCCTGTCGGCTCCCGCGTCATGCGTCGTGAATACGGCTCGCTGTTGTCGCAGATGATTGACCAGCCTCAGACCCCGGCGCTTGAGCTGCAAATTATGGCCGCGTGCTACATGGCGATCCTGAAGTGGGAACCGCGCGTCAGGCTGACCAGCATCACCACCGAGCGGCAGTTTAACGGGCAGATGGTCGTCGATGTGACCGGCCAAATCACCGATACCGGCGAGAGCCTTTCCTTAACCATCCCTGTGAGTTGAACCTATGGCAGTTATCGACCTGAGCCAGCTCCCCGCGCCTGATGTGGTGGAAACGCTGGATTTTGAAGCCATCCTCGCCGAGCGCAAAGCGACGCTGATTTCACTGTACCCGGAAGACGAGCAGGAAGCGGTCGCCAGGACGCTGACGCTGGAGTCAGATCCACTGGTGAAATATCTGGAAGAGAATGCTTATCGGGAGGTGATTTTACGCCAGCGCATCAACGAGGCGGCAAAAGCCGGAATGGTGGCCTATGCCATCAAAAACGACCTTGACCAGCTCGCGGCAAATAATAACGTTGAGCGCCTGGTCATCACCCCGGGTGACGATACCCAAATCCCGCCTGTGGTGGCGGTCATGGAATCCGACAGCGATTTGCGCCAGCGCGTACCGGCCGCTTTTGAGGGGATGAGTGTCGCCGGGCCAACCGGTGCCTATGAATTTCATGCCCTTAGCGCCGATGGTCGTGTCGCCGATGCTTCGGCGAACAGCCCGGCACCGGCAGAGGTCACCATCGCCGTGCTGTCGCGGGAAGGCGACGGCACAGCATCGGATGATTTATTACTGGCTGTCAGTACCGCGCTGAATGATGAGAGCGTGCGCCCGGTCGGTGACCGCCTGACCGTCGTGTCGGCCGAGATTGTCAATTATGCGGTTGATGCCGTGCTGTATGTCTATCCCGGCCCGGCGACCGAGCCCATTCTTGCCGCCGCCAAAGCGCAGTTAACCGCGTATATCACAGAGCAGCGCCGTCTCGGTCGGGATATTCGTATGTCGGCCATCTATGCCGCGCTACATGTGCAGGGGGTCCAGCGCGTCGAATTGCGTGAGCCGCTGGCCGACGTCGTGCTCGATAAAACACAGGCCGCGTACTGCACCGAAACCAGTGTCGTGATCGGGGGCTCAGATGAGTAACTCGCTGATGGCGACCGGGTCGTCGGTGCTTGAACAGCGAGCCGCCGCAGCGTGTGCCGTCATCAGCGATTTATCTGTCCCACTGCGTGATTTGTGGAATCCCTGGAAATGTCCGGTCAAATTTCTGCCCTATCTGGCCTGGGCTTTCTCTGTCGACCGCTGGGAAGAAACCTGGTCAGAGGTTGAGAAACGACAAGAAATCAGTGATGCGTTCTGGATACATCAACGTAAGGGAACAATATCCGCCATCCGGTTTGTGATTGAAAAAATGGGTTACTCCATATCAATCGATGAGTGGTGGCAGGTGGCGGATCCGGCGGGAACGTTCAGGCTTGAGGTGGATATAAATGATATCGGACTGACACCATCCATGCTCAGTGACCTGAATCGCCTGATAGATGAGACAAAGCCCGTCAGTAGACATCTGGCACAGATGAATATTGCGGCAAAGGTAAACGGCGATATTCATACCGGTACCGCATTATGTTGCGGCGAGATTATCAGTATTTACCCGGAAGATTATGAACCGGAAGAAAATATTATCTATAACGGCGTGATTTTTCACGATGATAATTTTAATTATGGGTAACCATCTATGACTAGAATGAATGAATCTCCGTCGTGGGAAGATGAAATAGAAATTATCGCCAGAGGTGAGCGTGTTTCAGGCGGAATGGATGGCGTGGCTAACCGCCCGTTAAAAAAGCTCGCAAACCGTACCCGCTTTCTGAAAGAAAAAATGGACGGTGCCGAGATTAACCTGACCGGGAAGGTTGAAGCTGTAAAAACGTTTGCCGATGGGGCCACGCTTGAATCGGTAAGAGATGAGATTGTAAACGGTAAATACCGTCTTATATGGACGGGAGATTACCCGAAAGTCGTCCTGCCAGGCTCATCCCCGGAGGGTACCGGCGGTATTGGGCCGGGTAAATGGGCATACACCTCAGATGCTATTATTCGCGGGGAACTAAGTGCTGGCTCAGGCCTTAAGATGATTGGCGGCATGGGTTATGTCTCACCACAGATGTATGGGGGCGTCAGCAACAATGTGGCGACAGATAATACCGGGCCGGTGATGAACGCTATCAATGAGGCTGCGAGTAGAGGGCTGGGATTGGATCTGAGAGGCGGGCCGTGGCGTGTTACTCAAACGCTGGATATGACGTACGTCAAACATATTATTACTGATTACTCAGGACGCATCCTTGTTGACCCGACAAATTTTGTTTCGGCACACAATAATAACTACGTGGTCACTTTTGGGAACCCTGATACCATTTTCAGGGAGGACAGGTGTACTCATACTTGTATTGCAGGAACTCTTTTTGTTGTCAGCGATAACAGAAACGCTCTGCTAAATGGTGTTTTTATAAAAGGCTCATTGCTTAATATTGGTGCTATCAGGACAACTAATTTTAACGGTTACGGCATTCGGTTAGGCGCTGTATGGGATACAACAGTAAACAGTCTTTCATCTGAGCTATGCGGGAATATGACAGCGTACGCGCTGGCTATTGATCCGTTTAATGATACGTCTAACTGTCTTAATATTGGAAGGATTCAGTGTGAGAGGGCGTATCATAAGCAATTGCGAATTAATGTTATTCGCTCAGAAATTCATAATATCCATGCAGAGCGCTTGTATATACTGACAACTGATGATGGGTCGACACAATTACCATCAGGGCTTAACTATGAAAATAGCTATTTTCTATTAAGTAATTCAGAAATTTCTCACATGATACTGGATGCCATGAGCTCCGATGATGTTGGAACAGTCAGCGTTACACCCTCGGTAAGGTTAAGCATGTATGCAGCGCATGCTGCAACGCTGGATATGAGAACCGCCGTCGTGACCTCAACCTATGGTCAGGCATCAACTATTGATAACTCGACATTTTATAAATATTACAATAATGCGTATCCGGTCACGTTAACATCATGCCGTTTTACCTCAACAAACAGCGATGGTTTGTTGAAGCTGGGCGGTAATGGTGCTGTAGCCATTAACTGTGTCATGGATTCGTTTCAGCCTGACTATGGTACATCAAAATTACTTCTTTCAGCCTGCACCCTGAATAATGACTATGCCAGTAATATAACAAATGTATCAGGTGTTCTGCTGGATGCCTGTACGCTAAATGGTGACATTAAAGAAACAGGCCCAACCGAAGCCAGCGAGCCGACAGAATTTCGTAACTGTTATGTTAAAGGTAGCGTGAGGGGATATTTTCAGCATAGATTTATTTTAAATGGCGGATATGTTGAATCTGTTGATTTGGTGAGTCGTTCGTATGCGGAAATGAGAAATGTCAGAGGAAATATTTTCAATCCGGCAGAATCTGGTGACAGGGCTTACATTACAAAAGGATGTGCATTCAGCACAGTCACAGGATGGGGGCCACCTGTTTTTGGTAAATACAAATCGGGGGAGACAACCCAGCGTATAGGAGCCATCACCAGTGGTTCAACCATTGAATATATAAACACTGCTGATAACGGCGCATCGTTTGTGGCATCTAAAACTTTACCATAAGAGGATTTATGTTAGATAAAGTGAATGTTGAATATATACAATCAGGACAGATGTGGTTTATTCAGTATCAACATGAATTTGTCGGCGGGCGTTACGACTCTCAGGAAGTCGCGATGTTTGCGGTCGAAAATCTGAGCTTACCTGATATGGACGAAGTATGGATGATTAAGTGTTCGAATAACCCGGATATGACCGGGGGCGAAATCCTGTTATCTCAGGATGATGTTAATGAATTTATCGAAGCGAAAAATTCCCGTCTTCATTCTGAAGGGAATATATCGTAGCAGTCTTTAGTATTCCCTGCCAGGTAAGGGCCCATATCTCATGAGCAAGAAATTTACATCTGTTATAACCAGAGCCGGAAGGGAGCGTATAACCGATGCGATAGTTACCGGTGAAAAAGTTGTTTTTTCGCATATGTCCGTTGGAGACGGAGGAGGAAATACCATACCACCCACAGATACGCTGATTTCGCTTTCAAATGAGCTATACCGGTCTGAACTGAACAGCCTGAAAGTTCAGGATGAAAGTAAAAACATCATTGTTGCGGAAATGATTATGCCACCCGAAATTGGCGGATTCACAATACGAGAAGCCGCATTATTCAATGATGAAGGTATTTGCATGGCGGTTGCCAGTGTACCTGAAACTTATAAGCCACGACTTGAGGAAGGGTCTGGCCGCTTCACTGTGCTGCGAATCTGGCTGGCAGTCAGTAGTACCGAAGCTGTTGAGCTGATTGTTGATCCAGGTGTAATTCTGGCGACCATTGAGGATGTCACAAACCTCAGTAATGGGGCAAAAGATTATGCGGATTCGCAGTTAAGCGAGCATGCTTACTCTCGTAACCATCCCGATGCAACAACAGAAGAGAAAGGGTTTACCCGGCTGAGTAATGCTATAAACAGCGATGATGATGACAGAGCCGCCACGCCTAAAGCAGTAAAAGCCGCTATTGCAGCCGCTATTCGTGCGTCGTGGGAGATGGATAATCCCGTCGGTACCGTAAAGTTTTATGCGCAGAACATTGACCCTAATGAACTCTATCCGTGGTCGCAATGGCTTTATACGGGAGAGAACAGAACCATTCGTGTAGCCAGAGCCGATGGCTCTAATGTGGGCGCTACAGGCGGTAAAGATACCGTGACCATTGAACGCGCCAACCTGCCAGCCGTGCAGATTGATGTGACTGGCGAAACCAGCGAACAGGAAGAAAAGACGCTGACGACAAAGGAAAACGGCGCGCACAACCACCAGGGCGGTGACGGCGCCCCGGGCGAACAGTGGCGGGAAGGGACACACGGCACGGATAACCAGAAGGACGCTAATTTTAACCTGACCAGTGATGCGCCTGCGCACTCACATGACGTTGTTATTCCGCCGCATAAACACTCGACAACCGGCAAAACGGAAAACCTCGGTGAGGGTAAATCTTTAAGCGTGGTTGAAGCGCACACGCTTTTAATGTGCTGGAGCCGTGTCGCCTGACCTGTGACGGTCATTCCTGTTGTACTGTCCCTGTTACAGCGGGGATGACTCGTCACCCCTTCCCCCACGATTGAAAATAATGCTCACCCTTAACCACGGAGTTAAACGGATGAGCGATTTTCATCACGGCGTCCAGGTTGTCGAGATTAACGACGGCACCCGCGTCATTTCCACCGTATCAACGGCGATTATCGGCATGGTCTGCACGGCCAGCGATGCCGATGCCGCCACCTTCCCACTCAATAAGCCCGTACTGATTACCAGCGTGCAAAGCGCCATTGCGAAAGCGGGTACAAAAGGCACCCTGGCCGCATCCCTCCAGGCAATCGCCGACCAGTCGAAACCGGTCATTGTCGTTGTGCGCGTTGCCGAAGGTACCGGCGACGATGCCGAGGCGCAGACTATCTCTAATATCATCGGCGGCACTGACGAAAGCGGCAATTACACCGGGCTGAAAGCGCTGCTCACAGCGGAGGCTGTCACCGGCGTTAAACCGCGCATCCTTGGCGTGCCGGGCCTCGATTCCCTTGAGGTTGCGACAGCGCTCGCGCCGATTTGCCAGAAGCTGCGCGCCTTTGGTTATATCAGCGCCTGGGATTGCCAGAACATTTCCGAGGCGATGCTCTATCGCGAGAATTTCAGCCAGCGCGAGCTGATGGTTATCTGGCCGGATTTTCTGGCATGGGATACCACGGCGAACGCGACCGAAACCGCCTGGGCGACCGCCCGCGCGCTGGGCCTGCGTGCCAAAATCGACCAGGACACCGGCTGGCATAAAACTCTGTCAAACGTTGGCGTGAATGGCGTCACCGGCATCAGCGCGTCGGTCTTCTGGGATTTGCAGGAATCCGGCACCGATGCCGACCTGCTTAACGAGGCTGGCGTCACCACGCTCATTCGCAAAGACGGTTTTCGATTCTGGGGTAACCGCTGCTGCTCCGATGACCCGCTGTTCCTGTTTGAGAACTACACCCGCACCGCGCAGGTTATCGCCGACACAATGGCCGCTGGTCACATGTGGGCGGTCGACAAGCCGATCACTGCCACGCTGATTAAAGACATCGTTGCGGGTATCAATGCGAAATTCCGCGAGATGAAAACGGCGGGCTATATCGTCGATGCGACCTGCTGGTTTGATGAATCGGCCAACGACGCGGCGACCCTCAAAGCCGGGAAACTGTATATCGATTACGACTATACGCCGGTTCCCCCTCTCGAAAACCTGACGCTACGCCAGCGCATTACCGATAAATACCTGGCGAATCTGGTGTCATCGGTTAACAGCAATTAAGGAGCCCTGACCAATGGCAATGCCGCGCAAGCTCAAATACTTGAACACGTTTCTGGATGGCGTCAGCTATCTCGGCGTTATCGAGTCCGTCACCCTGCCAAAGCTGACCCGTAAGCTGGAAAATTACCGGGGCGGCGGGATGTCAGGCTCGGCCCCTGTCGATTTCGGCCTCGACGATGACGCGCTGGCGATGGAGATTTCCCTCGGCGGCTTCCCTGATGATGCGATCTGGTCGCTTTATGGTGCCGTCGGTACCGGGACGCTTCTGCGCTATGCAGGTTCTTACCAGCGGGACGATACCGGCGAAACCGTGGCTGTGGAAGTTGAGACCCGCTTCAAGGTGAAGGAAGTCGATAACGGCGAGAGCAAACAGGGCGAGGATACCAGCAGCAAATTATCGCTGGTCTGCACGTACTACAAGCTGACCATGAATGGTAAAGAGCTGGTAGAAATCGACGTCCTCAACATGATTGAGAAGGTGAACGGCGTCGACCGACTCGACCAGCACCGCCGCAATATCGGCCTGTAATTTTTCCCCGGCCAGCATGTCTGGCCGGTTAACCCCGAATCCGTAAATAGTGAGAAACTCATGAGCAAAGAAAACATCGTCACCCTGGAAAACCCCATCAAACGCGGCGAGCAGGTCATCGAAAAAATCACCCTGATGAAGCCTAACGCCGGAACCCTGCGCGGTGTTAGCCTGGCCGACGTTGCGCGCTCTGAAGTGGATGCCCTGATTAAAGTGCTGCCGCGTATGACCAGCCCGTCTCTTACCGAGTCGGATGTCGTCATGATGGATTTACCCGATTTGATGGCGCTGGCAACAAAGGTGATCGGTTTTTTGTCGCCGAATTTGGCGGATTAAATTTCCCGAAAGACATGTCGGTCGATGACCTGATGGCGGATATCGCGGTGATTTTTCACTGGCCGCCATCAGAGTTATATCACATGAGCCTGACCGAGCTCACCACCTGGCGCGAAAAGGCGCTACAGCGAAGCGGAAACACGAATGAGTAACGACGTTAAATTGCAGGTATTACTCAAGGCTGTTGACCAGGCGACCCGCCCGTTTAAAACCATCCAGACAGCGAGCAAAACGCTGTCTGGTGATATCCGGGACACTCAAAAATCACTGCGTGAACTGAATGGCCAGGCATCCCGTATTGACGGGTTTCGCAAGGCAAGCGCGCAACTCGCCGTTACCGGTCAGGAGCTGAAGAAAGCGAAGCAGGAAGCCGCCGCGCTGGCGATCCAGTTTAAAAATACGGAACAGCCGACGCGCGCGCAGGCGCAGGCAATGGATGCCGCACGTAAAAGCGCCGCAGCGCTCCAGCTCAAACACAACAGCTTGCGGCAGGCTGTACAACGCCAGAGGCAGGAGCTCAGCCAGGCGGGAATCAATACCCGCACCCTGGCGGCAGACGAGCGCCGGTTAAAAACCAGCATCAGCGAAACGACGGCGCAGCTCAATCGCCAGCGTGAAGCACTGGCGCGCGTCAGCGCGCAACAGGCAAAGCTCAACGCGGTTAAGCTGCGATATCAGGCCGGTAAAGAGCTGGCCGGAAATGCGGCCGCAATGGGTGCCGCCGGTGTCGGTATGGCGACGACCGGCACGCTGGCCGGTGTTGCACTAATGAAACCGGGTTATGATTTTGCGCAGAAAAATTCCGAGTTACAGGCTGTACTCGGCGTGGCGAAAGACTCCGCAGAAATGACGGCTTTGCGAAAGCAGGCCCGGCTGCTGGGTGACAATACAGCCGCCTCTGCCGATGATGCTGCCGGTGCTCAGATTATCATTGCAAAAGCAGGCGGAGACGCGGCGGCGATTCAGGCGGCGACGCCCGTCACACTTAATATGGCGCTCGCTAACCGTCGAACAATGGAAGAGAACGCCGGTTTGCTGATGGGGATGAAATCAGCTTTCCAGCTTACTAACGATCAGGTCTCTCACATTGGTGATGTCCTGTCGATGACAATGAATAAAACCGCCGCAGATTTTGACGGGCTTAGTGATGCGCTGACATATGCTGCGCCGGTGGCGAAAAATGCCGGTGTCAGCATTGAGGAAGCCGCTGCAATGGTTGGCGCCCTACATGATGCGAAAATTACGGGATCAATGGCTGGTACGGGTAGTCGCGCTATTTTAAGTCGACTCCAGGCACCGACCGGGCAAGCCTACGCGGCGATTAAAGAGCTTGGAATTAAAACGGCAGACAGTAAAGGGAATACCCGCCCGATCTTTACCATCCTGAAGGAAATGCAGGCCAGTTTTGATAAAAATAAACTGGGTACCGGTCAGCGCGCTGAATACATGAAAACGATATTTGGTGAAGAGGCCAGCTCTGCCGCCGCTGTTTTGATGAACGCGGCTCAATCAGGAAAGCTGGACAAGCTCACGGCTGCATTTAAAGCCTCTGACGGTAAGACGGAGGAACTAGTTAAGGTTATGCAGGAAAACCTCGGCGGCGACTTTAAAGAGTTTCAGTCGGCATATGAGGCTGTAGGTACTGACCTTTTTGACCAGCAGGAGTCCTCTTTACGTAAACTGGTGCAAACCGCTACCGGCTACGTGCTCAAACTTGATAAGTGGATCCAGCGAAATAAAGAGCTCGCGCAGACGCTGGGGGTGATTACCGCTGTGGCGATCGGGGTCGTGGGGATGATTGGGGCTATTGGACTGATTGCCTGGCCGGTGATAACCGGTGTAAATGCCATCATTGCCGCTGCGACGGCACTCGGTACCGTATTTACTACGGTGGCCGGTGGCGTCGTTACTGCAATTGGCGCGATCTCCTGGCCGGTTGTTGCTGTCGTGGCCGCAATAGTGGCCGGGGCATTGCTCATCCGTAAATATTGGGAACCCATCAGCGCGTTTTTTGGCGGTGTGATGGAAGGATTGCGCACGGCCTTCGCGCCAATAGCAGAACTATTTGCACCGCTTAAACCGATGTTTGACTGGCTAGGCGGAAAACTTAAAGCCGCATGGGACTGGTTTAACAATCTGATTGCGCCGGTTAAATCATCACAGGAAACGTTAAACAGTTTCCGAGATGCCGGTGTGTTGTTTGGTCAGCGCCTGGCTGACGCTCTTACTTTACCGCTTACAGCATTCAATAAGCTGCGCAGCGGTATTGATTGGGTACTTGAGAAGCTCGGCATAATCAACAAAGAGTCCAGTACGCTTGACCAGACTGCAGCAAAAGCAAACGCAGCCACGCAGGGTAACTCTTATATCCCGGCTACCAGTACTTATAGCGGCTATCAGGCATACCAACCAGTCACCGCACCCGCCGGGCGTTCTTACATCGACCAGAGCAAAAGCGAGTATCACATTTCCGTTGATGGTAGCGGGAACGGCACGCAGCTCGATCGTCAACTACAGGATGCGCTAGAAAAGTTTGAGCGTGATAAGCGTGCTCGTCAGCGGGCCAGCATGAACCACGACTGACAGGAGGTAACGAGAAATGATGCTTGCACTCGGTATGTTTGTTTTTATGCGCCAGACGTTGCCACACCAGACGATGCAACGTGATGCCGAATATCTGTGGCCATCAAACTCACGCGTAGGTAAACGGGATTCTTTCCAGTATCTGGGGCCGGGGGAAGAAAGAATTACCCTGGCCGGTGTGTTATACCCGGAGCTCACCGGCGGAAAGTTGACGATGACAGCTATTCGTTTAATGGCTGACGAAGGGCGCGCCTGGCCGTTGCTGGATGGCACCGGCACTATTTACGGTATGTACGTCATCAATAATATCAGCGAGACAGGGAGCCTGTTTTTTGCTGACGGCACGGCGAGAAAAATTGATTTCACGCTGACGCTCACCCGCGTGGATGAATCACTCGCGGCGCTGTATGGCGATATTGGCGAACAGGCCAATGCACTTATTGGCAAGGCGGAAAATATGGCTTCGTCAGTGTCTGGCTTGGTGGGGATTAGTTGATGCTGGATATGCTGAATTTGAATGCGGGTGGCGTCCTGACACCCGATTTTATGCTGATGCTCGACAGCAAAGATATTACCGGCAATATCAGTAACCGCTTAATGAGTCTGACGATGACCGATAACCGCGGATTTGAGGCAGACCAGCTTGATATTGAGCTCGATGACGCTGACGGGCTTGTCGAGTTGCCGTTACGTGGTGCCGTGCTGACGCTTTATCTGGGATGGAAAGGGTTTGCGTTAATTAACAAGGGCTCTTTCACTGTCGATGAGATTGAGCATCATGGCGCGCCAGATAGCGTGACAATCCGTGCCCGTAGTGCCGATTTTCGGGGAACGTTAAATTCCAGGCGAGAAGAGTCATGGCATGACAAGACGTTAGGCGAAATTGTGGCGGCGATAGCGACGCGTAACAAACTGACATCGAGAGTCATACCTGAACTGGCGGGAATTAAAATCCCGCATATCGACCAGTCACAGGAATCGGATGCTAAATTTTTGACTCGTCTCGCCGAACGAAACGGTGGTGAGGTTTCGGTAAAAGCGGGAAAGTTGCTTTTTCTGAAAGCCGGGCGTGGGTTAACAGCCAGTGGAAAGGCTATTCCACAAGTCACTATCACCCGCGGCGATGGCGACAGGCATCAGTTTTCGATTGCTGACCGTGGGGCATATACCGGTGTCACGGCAAAATGGTTACACACCAAAGACCCGAAACCACAAAAGCAAAAGGTGACGTTAAAGCGGAAACCGAAAGAGCAACATTTACGTGCGCTACAGCACCCAAAAGCCAAACCGGTAACGAAGAAAAAAGCGGTGAAGACACCGGAAGCCAGAGAAGGTGAATACATGGTCGGCGAGGATGACAACGTGTTCGCCATGACGACAATTTTTTCAACCAAAGCGCAGGCGATGCGAGCTGCCCAGGCAAAATGGGACAAACTGCAACGTGGAGTCGCTGAGTTTTCAATCAGGCTGGCGACGGGGCGGGCTGATCTTTATCCGGAGACGCCGGTACAGGTTAAAGGCTTTAAGCGCGTCATAGACGAGCAATCGTGGACAATCACTAAAGTTATGCACTACCTGAGTAAAAGCGGCTTTACGACGAGCCTAGAGCTTGAGGTGAGGTTGTCTGATGTGGAATATGATGCTGTGGATGCTTAAAAAGAAAAACAACCCGTAACCAAACGGGTTGTTGTCATCTTCATTTTGAAACGTAGCCGTGGGTGTTTTCATACATCAAAGTCTTTGCTTCATCGTCCATCAGCGCACCCATCTTTTTACATGTAATCAGAGGGTTTTCAAACGTATAGCCCTGCGCTGAAAATTTATTAACGACATGTATCTCTTTGGTGTTTTTGAGATATCCCTCAGGGGCACTTTTAACCCAAACAGGAGTGCAGATACCGGACGATATCAGTGCTTCATATGCATCAGAGGTCACTGTAGTAGTTGGTAATACGATCTTCGATATATTCTTGTTATCCATAATTTCAATAGGTTGCCACGGGTTAAGGCTCTTCTTTAGTACTTGAAGGTCAACGCTTTGAGAAAAGGCACTGCATGAAAGGGTTGTAGCAGAGCATAAAAGAACTATTTTGAAGAGTTTCATGGGCATCCTTATCAATTAATTATGAATAAATTTCGCTTTTAGTGAATCTTTGTGTATGATTTATTCACTTTAGGTTGTGTTTTGGGGGAGATATGTTTCATTGTCCAAAGTGTCAACATGCCGCACATGCGCGCACCAGTCGTTACCTAAGCGAAAATACTAAAGAACGTTACCACCAATGCACTAACATAAATTGCAGTTGCACATTTGTTACAATGGAATCGGTGGAGCGGTTTATTGTAACACCAGGGGTGATTATCCCCGCCCCGCCGCACCCAACAACTGGCGGGCAAAGAACATTGTGGCTGTAGAATAAACCCGCTTAGTGCGGGTTTTTTTATGGGGAAGCAAGATGTTCCAAACACATAAAAAAGTTAGCCTAAAAAAATTAGAGCGACACTTTTGCGACACAATGGTTGCTGATAACAAAAAAGCCACTCTTAAGAGTGGCTTAATTATATGATTTTAAAGCTAAAATTTGGTGGCCCCTGTTGGGTTTGAACCAACGACCAAGCGATTATGAGTCGCCTGCTCTAACCACTGAGCTAAGGGGCCGTGGCGAAGGATTATAAAGTAACTGTTGCCCGCAATCCAGCCTAAAACGCACGCCTGCTGTTTTTATAAACAACGCATTTTCAATCCTTTATAATTACCTTTTAGGTATTGAGCTGGGGAAAACATGATCAACGATATTCTGGCGCCGGACCTGCGGGTGGTCTTTTGCGGTATCAATCCGGGGAAGTCTTCCGCCCATACCGGTTTTCATTTCGCCCATCCGGGAAATCGCTTCTGGAAGGTGATTCATCAGGCCGGGTTTACCGACCGTCTTCTGAAACCCGAAGAGGAACTGCAGCTGCTGGATACCCGCTGCGGGATTACCATGCTAGTCGAGCGCCCGACGGTACAGGCCAGCGAGGTCGCGCTGCTGGAGCTCCGCGATGGCGGAAGAGAGCTGGTGAGGAAAATGGAAGAGTATCAGCCGCGCGCGCTGGCGATTCTCGGTAAACAGGCTTTCGAGAAAGCGTTTCAGGTACGCGGCGTAAAATGGGGCAAACAGCAGGTGACCATAGGCGCGACGGAAGTATGGGTGTTGCCAAATCCCAGCGGGCTCAACCGGGCGACGCTGGATAAGCTGGTGGAGGCCTACCGGGAGCTTGACGAGGCGCTGGCAACGCGAGGGCTTTAATTCGCCCCGGGCGGTTCCAGGCGGGTAAATTCGCCGATAGGACGGCGAATTCTATTATTTTCGCCATAGTCGTCAACGTAGCCTGCGCGAAGGATCATTTGCGGCGGCTGGCTTAAGCCTAAGGTTTCCGCCAGCTGTTTACGGAACGCTTTATCCTCCAGCATCTGGCTCACCGGCTGAACAGAGATGCCGTAGCGGACGGCATCCAGCCAGAAGGCCTGCAGATTCATGCCGCTGCGCATCATCAGCGGAAAGGTTTCTTCTCCGCCGATGATAAAAAATCCGGCGCTTTGCGCTACGCTGCTGGCCGTTTTACTGATGCTTTCCGCGGCGAAGGCTTCTCCCTGGGCTTTTTGCCGATCGAAAAATGAGTAATAGAGCAGTTTTTTTATCCCGGTGATGCCTAACTGTTCTGCGGGCAGGCCGTCTTTCAACCGGCGGGCCTCTTCGTTGGAAAAGCGCAGCCAGTGAGCGAACTCCGCTCTTTTGGCCGCATCGAGCGCCTGAGCCTTTGCTGCCTGGATGGCAAAACTCTCAAGCTTATTAAACCCGGCGCTGCCGCGTGGATAATAATTTAAATACGGCTGGTGCTGTTTGAGCAGGGCAGCGAGATCGCGGGGCGCAAGGGCAATATCCTGAAACGGACGTTTGTCGGTGTGCCGGCGCTCAATTAACTTCAGCACGGCGGGCTGTTTGAGAGAAGAGGCGCGGTGGAGGGGGCTTAACGCCATGCGGGCAACATCACCATTGCGGGCCATCGCCGGTAAAATGTCTATTTCCGCCAGCATGCCAAATGCGGCGGCTGCCTGGCGGAAGTTCTCCAGGAACGCGCCCAGAGAAATACAGGCTTCTCGCCCCGTCGGGTCGATATGCGGGAGGGCTTTACTGCGGTCGAACGCCAGGGTGAATCGCCGTGCGTCCGGGTTATAGCGAATATGCCAGGGCTGGACATTATGCGCATTTGGCGCCAGCGAGGCGTAATACACTATATGGCGCTGTTCGGTTGGCAGCGCAAATGGTAGTGAAAGATCTTTGGTCAGGCGCAGGGGCTTCGCTTTATGATAGGCACAGGCGCAAACCACTATCATACCTATTAGTAAGGACAGAAATATTTTCTTTATCATCGACTCTCGCCTTTTTCTATCATTAATAATAAAGCGTCAAAAGCGAAGTTAAGAAAGGATTTTCGGTCCTTCTCAAGATGCCGCAAAATATAGGCTTCTTTACTTGCTGATTTCTCTATCAGCCCGGTCAGGCAGAGCCAGAACAGCATCATGACGTCTGCCATTGGAACATTTAACTGAAGCTCTTTGTTTGCTGCCGCGCGGGAAATTTCTCCGGCGATAATATGATTAATCTCCTCGCCGAGCATATAGATATTAGTCAGTACTTTATTATTTTTCATCTCTTTTTCTGAGCAACCTATTTTCCCGGTAATGCCGGGGAAATAGACGATGCCGGAGTCGTGGATAGCAACCAACGACTGGCAAAGCTCATGATAAAACTCGCGGAAGGGGGCCTGCCGGCTGACTATTTTAACCACCTCCTGGTGAAAGCGCTCCATTCCATCGAGAATAAGGTGATCGACAATATCCTGTTTACTGTCAAAGTAGGTATAAAGCGTGGTTTTACTGAATCCGGCTTCGTGCGCAATCTCATCCATGGTCGTTCCTTCTATACCATGGTTAAGAAATAACGTATTAGCGGTGGCCAGAATAACCATTCTATTAAAATCAGCCAGCTGAATCTTTCGTTTGCTATTCATTGAATATCCCTATTATTTAGATTCGCGTTGTCCATTAAGTGCGATTTATGAACTAATAGTACAAATATAAAACTATGAGTCCAGTTGTTTGGCTTTATGGTATTAAATAATAAGAATATGACCCGGATATATATTGATAATTTCTGGATGCAGGTATTAATATTTATTAAAGGAATGATTTACGATTAGCCATAAAAAAAGCCAGTCAGTTGACTGGCTTTTTTGCGCTAAGCGGCGATGATTAATCGTCGAGGAAGCTACGCAGCACTTCAGAACGGCTCGGATGGCGCAGTTTACGCAGCGCCTTCGCTTCGATCTGACGGATACGTTCGCGGGTTACGTCGAACTGTTTACCCACTTCTTCCAGCGTGTGATCGGTATTCATGTCAATACCAAAGCGCATACGCAGGACTTTTGCTTCACGGGCGGTCAGGCCAGCCAGAACGTCATGGGTGGCGGCGCGCAGGCTCTCAGTGGTGGCAGAGTCCAGCGGCAGCTCGAGGGTGTTATCCTCGATGAAATCTCCCAGATGCGAATCTTCATCGTCGCCAATCGGCGTTTCCATGGAGATCGGCTCTTTGGCGATTTTCAGCACCTTACGGATTTTATCTTCCGGCATCAGCATACGCTCGGCCAGCTCTTCCGGCGTCGGTTCGCGGCCCATCTCCTGCAGCATCTGGCGGGAAATACGGTTGAGCTTGTTGATAGTCTCAATCATATGCACCGGAATACGGATGGTGCGCGCCTGGTCTGCGATAGAGCGGGTGATCGCCTGACGGATCCACCAGGTTGCGTAGGTGGAGAACTTGTAGCCGCGACGGTATTCAAACTTATCTACCGCTTTCATCAGACCGATGTTACCTTCCTGGATCAGATCGAGGAACTGCAGACCGCGGTTGGTGTATTTCTTGGCGATCGAGATAACCAGACGCAGGTTCGCTTCAACCATCTCTTTCTTCGCGCGGCGCGCTTTCGCTTCACCTATGGACATGCGACGGTTGATATCTTTTACCTGCTCAATGGTCAGGCCGGTCTCTTGTTCAATCTGCTGCAGTTTCATCAGGCCGCGCTGAACGTCTTCTTTCACGTCAAGCAGCTTTTCTGACCACGGCTTATTCATCGCGATGGCCGCATTGAACCAGGTTTCGCTGGTTTCGTTGCCGGTAAACAGAGTGATGAAGTTTTTCTTCGGCATTTTGCACTGCTCAACGCACAGCTTCATGATGATACGTTCTTGAGTACGAACGCGATCCATCATGATGCGCATGCTGTTAACCAGGTAATCGAACTGCTTCGGCACCAGGCGGAACTGTTTGAACACTTCAGACAGCTTGAGAATCTCTTCCTGCGCTGCGGCGTGGCTACGACCTTTCGCTTTGATGGTATCGCGGGTCAGTTCGTACTGCGTGCGCAGCTCGGCGAATTTCTCGCGCGCCAGCTCAGGATCGATGCTGTTGTCATCATCGCTGCTGTCGTCGTCTTCTTCTTCATCTTCGTCTTCGTCGTCATCCATCTCTTCCTGAGAGAGTTCAGAACCGACGTGCGTCGCCGTTGGCGCCATGTCTTCTTCGGCGTTCGGGTCAACAAAACCGGTGATCAGATCGGACAGACGCGCCTCTTCCGCCTCAACGCGATCGTACTGCTCCAGCAGATAGGTGATGGCTTCCGGGTATTCAGCAACCGAGCACTGCACCTGGTTAATACCGTCTTCGATACGTTTAGCGATGTCGATTTCGCCTTCGCGCGTCAGCAGTTCGACGGTACCCATTTCACGCATGTACATGCGCACCGGGTCGGTAGTGCGTCCGATTTCAGACTCAACGCTGGAGAGAACCTGCGCCGCAGCTTCTTCCGCATCTTCGTCAGTATTGTTGTTAGTTTCAGCAAGCAAAAGATCATCGGCATCCGGTGCTTCTTCCATCACCTGAATGCCCATGTCGTTGATCATTTGGATGATGTCTTCGATCTGATCGGAGTCGACGATATCTTCCGGCAGATGGTCATTGACCTCGGCATAGGTCAGATAGCCTTGCTCCTTACCACGTTGGACAAGAAGCTTCAGCTGTGACTGCGGGTTTTGCTCCATAAGACGGTATCCACACTTAATTCGTTTGATTGGTGTAAGCAGATGAACTGCCAACATTTAAAGCGAGGGCGTACTTATATTTTTGCCGCTGCGCCTCGCGCGGCTGTCGGGGTCTTCCCGAACGATATTCGGCACTTAAGCCGTTAAATTCATTTTTTTTCCAGGGCTTGTCTGATTTCCCAGAACTCCCGGCGTTCTTCACTGCTTAAACCGTGAGTGCGGTCGCGAGCTATCAACTCTTCTTGCCGCTGTTCAAGCATTGCATCAAAAATTCGGTTTAGCGTGTCGGTGAACATTTTTTCAACATTCTCATCCCTTATATCGTTCCAGGCTGAGAGTTTTTCAAGTGTTGAGTATTCACTAGTCCCGCGATAGTTCTCTAATAGCTGCCCCGTGGTCAGGCCCGGCTGCGCAACACAGAGGTTCACCAGCTCGGAGAAGAGGCTGAGTCCCGGTAATTTGCTCTGCGCCAGCCCCTGCAAAGGCGGCACCAGCGGCGCCAGATTGGGATTCTGCACCAGCAGTCCTATAAGTATACGCATAGGCGTCTGTTTTATCTGCTGAGCCGGGCGTACGACGCCACTTTCTGCCTGTTTCGGCATTAAACGATCAAGCTGGGTATCATCAAAAATGCCCAGCTTCAGGCCCAGCATCTGGCGCAGCTGAATACGATGCGCATCGCCAGGCACCTGGCTAATGAGCGGCAGCGCTAGTGCGGCCAGCTGCGTACTGCCATCCGGCGAACTCAGATCGACCTGCGGTAAGAGACTGTTAAATAAAAACATGGAGAGCGGCTGAGCCTGCTCCATCCGTGCTTCAAAAGCCTCTTTACCCTCTTTACGTACCAGCGTATCCGGATCTTCACCATCGGGCAGGAACATAAAGCGTAGCTGACGACCATCGGTCATGTACGGCATTGCCGTTTCCAGCGCACGCCATGCGGCATCTCGACCGGCGCGGTCGCCGTCGTAACAGCAAATTACGTTGTTCGTCGCACGGAATAATATATGCATGTGGTCGGCCGTGGTCGATGTACCCAGCGATGCAACGGCATAGTTAATACCGTACTGCGCCAGAGCGACGACATCCATATACCCTTCGACAACCAGCAGCCGCGGTGGTTCTGCCTGGTGCTGCTGCGCTTCATAAAGGCCGTAAAGCTGGCGGCCCTTATGGAAAATATCGGTCTCCGGGGAGTTGAGGTATTTCGGCGTATCGTTACCCAGTACGCGACCACCAAATCCAATCACCCGGCCTCGTTTGTCGCGAATCGGAAACATCACGCGATTGCGGAAACGGTCGTAAGTTCTTCCCTGGTCATTGTTGACCAGCATTCCGGCATCGAGCAGCAGTTTCCTGTTGTCGACATTACCGCCGAAACGTTTTAATGCGTTATCCCAGCCTGGCGGCGCAAAACCAATAGCAAACTGCTGGACAACTTCGGCACTCAGGCCGCGTTGCTCCAGGTACTGGCGCGCAGGTTCGGCATTAGGTTGGTTGAAGGATTGCTGATAAAAGTCATTTAACCCTTCCATTAGCTGATAGAGATTTTGCCGCTGATGGCGCTCTATCTGACTCAGGCCCGTTCCGGCTTCATACGGCACTTCAAGATTATGCATAGCAGCCAGCTCTTCGACGGTTTCCACGAACTCGAGCTTGTCGTAGTTCATCAGGAAGTCGATAGCGTTGCCGTGCGCACCGCAGCCAAAGCAGTGGTAAAACTGTTTTTCACCGTTGACGGTGAAAGAGGGGGTTTTTTCGTTATGGAACGGACAGCACGCGTGATAATTCTTGCCCTGCTTTTTCAGCTTCACCCGCGCGTCGATCAGATCGACGATATCGGTGCGCGCCAGCAGGTCATTGATAAATACTCGTGGAATTCGTCCAGCCATATGCCCCGTTTTATACACTTCCCCTTCAAACTGCCTCTGCGTTGGCTTCGCTCGTTCACCCCTGTCGCTTACTTCAGTAAGCTCCGGGGACTTACTCCCTTGCCGCCTTGATGCATCTTGAATGATTGGGTGTATATGCTAATGCATAAACGAAAATAAGCCGCGCATTCCTTTCGGAAGCACGGCCTTACAACTACAACTCGGTCTGAATTGAGAGCCTGGCTCCCAACAGATTAGTACAGACGAGTGCGGCGTGCGTTTTCGCGAGCCAGTTTCTTCGCGTGACGTTTCACTGCGGAAGCTTTAGCGCGTTTACGTTCGGTAGTCGGTTTTTCATAGAACTCACGACGACGAACTTCCGCCAGAACACCTGCTTTTTCGCATGAACGTTTGAAGCGACGCAGCGCTACGTCGAACGGCTCGTTTTCACGTACTTTAATTACCGGCATGTAACTCTCACCTTTGATAAATTCGGTTTGCCGCTGGCATCAACGCCAGCTTATTTCAAAATGGTGCGGAATTTTACTGCAATTGCTGCTGCTTTGTAAAGCACCGACGCGATTTTTGAAAGGGACTTTTATAAGGACAGGGAGTATACACGAAGTGAGCGCCAGGGGTGAGGAAAGTTTTACATCAACCCGCATTGGTCCTACACTGCGCGGTATTGAAACGAGGTAAAACTAGCCATGCGTGTACTGGGAATTGAAACATCCTGCGATGAAACCGGCATCGCCATTTATGACGACGAAAAAGGTCTGTTAGCCAACCAGCTGTATAGTCAGGTGAAATTGCATGCTGACTACGGCGGCGTGGTGCCTGAACTCGCCTCGCGCGACCACGTGCGTAAAACCGTCCCTCTGATTCAGGCGGCGCTCAAAGAGGCCGGGATGACGGCAAAAGATATTGATGCCGTTGCGTATACGGCGGGCCCAGGCCTGGTTGGCGCGCTGCTGGTCGGCGCGACGGTAGGCCGCTCGCTGGCCTTCGCCTGGAACGTGCCGGCGATCCCGGTACACCATATGGAAGGGCATCTGCTGGCGCCGATGCTGGAAGATAATCCGCCGAAGTATCCGTTTGTCGCGCTACTGGTTTCCGGCGGCCATACCCAACTGATTAGCGTCACCGGTATTGGCCAGTATGAGCTGTTAGGCGAGTCGATTGACGACGCGGCAGGGGAAGCCTTCGATAAGACGGCTAAACTGCTCGGCCTGGATTACCCTGGCGGCCCGATGCTGTCGAAGATGGCCTCCCAGGGCACCGAAGGGCGTTTTGTCTTTCCGCGCCCGATGACCGACCGTCCCGGGCTGGATTTTAGCTTCTCAGGCCTGAAAACCTTTGCTGCCAACACCATCCGTAGCAACGGCGATGACGATCAAACCCGCGCCGATATCGCCCGCGCTTTCGAAGATGCGGTCGTGGATACGCTGATGATTAAGTGCCGCCGCGCGCTGGATCAAACCGGCTTTAAACGGCTGGTGATGGCGGGGGGCGTCAGCGCTAACCGTACGCTGCGCGCGAAGCTGGCGGAAATGATGAAAAAGCGCAGCGGGGAAGTCTTCTACGCTCGTCCTGAATTCTGTACCGATAACGGCGCGATGATTGCCTATGCGGGGATGGTCCGTCTGCGCTCCGGCGCTAAAGCGGAGCTCGGCGTCACCGTTCGTCCACGCTGGCCGCTGGCTGAGCTTCCGGCGGCATAACGTCTGATATTTCACAGGCCGACGTCCTGTCGGCCTGCCTTCGCGACTTATTCCATACTCTTACACAGCGAGCAAATCGCCCCCTGATGTTTATGCGAATGCATCACGTCAGGACGTTCGTACTCTTCCCGGCAGCTCAGGCAGCGGTAAACGGTGATCGACGCATTACCCTGCGCATCGTAGCGCGGCTCGGCGATACCGTCATCGTGCTGTTTAATGTAATAGCGCCCGCGGGTGGCGATTCCCATGACCGGCGTCATCACGAACGCTACCGCCAGCGCGATCAGCGGCGAGAACGGCGCCAGGGTGTCGCCTAACAGGCCGAAGAAGGCGCTAATCGAAAGGCCTGCCGCGAGGGCAAAAGAGACTACGCCTACCGGGTTGACGTTGTAGATCATCCCGCGGCGGTACTCCGGCTGCGCCGGCGCCAGCTTCAGCACCCCTTTATTGACGGTGATATCGGTGGCGACCACCACCACCCAGGCGATGGCAAAGTTAGAGTAGAAGCCGAGGATCCATGCCAGAGCGCTAAACATGTCGCCCTCCATCAGGGCGAGAGCAATCGTCAGGTTGACGATGACGAAAATAATTCTCCCCGGATAACGTTTGGTGGTGCGCGTCCAGGCGCTGGTCCACGCCAGCGAGCCGGAATAGGCGTTAGTGACGTTTATTTTTATCTGCGAGATAACCACCAGCACCACCGCGAGGGTGAGCGCCAGCCAGCCGGGGACCAGGTTATCGAAGACGCTGACGAACTGCTGTACCGGTTCGGTGTTGTGCACCGCCGGGAAGCGGGTCAGCAGATAGAATCCGAGAAAAGCGCCGATAATCTGTTTAATCGCACCTAACACGACCCAGCCCGGACCGGCGGAGAACACCGCCAGCCACCAGCTTTTGCTGTTTTCTGCGGTCTTCGGCGGCATAAAGCGCAGGTAGTCGATCTGCTCGCCAATCTGCATGATCAGCGACAGGCATACCCCCGCGCCGAGCATAATGGCGGTTAAATCTACCGTTGTTGCGTGGTTTTTACCGGCGAAGTTCATAAACCCATCCACCAGATCCGGGTCTTTGGCGATAAGCCAGGCCACCGGAACCACCATCAGGACCAGCCACAGCGGCGTCGTCCAGACCTGAAGGCGAGTCAGCGCCTTCATGCCGTAGACCACCAGCGGCAATACCATCAGGGTGGCGATGAGGTAGCCCATCCACAGCGGGATCCCTAAGCCCACCAGCAGCCCCTGCGCCATAATCGAGCCTTCGAGGGCGAAAAAGATAAAGGTAAATCCGGCAAAGATAATGCTGGTGATCACCGAGCCAAAGTAGCCGAAACCGGCGCTGCGGGTGATTAAGTCGAGGTCGATGTTATAGCGCGCGGCGGTAATCGCCAGCGGAATACCGGTAAGAAAAATAACCAGTGCCGCCAGCAGGATCGCGTAAATCGCATTGGTGGTGCCCCAGGCCATGCCGATGCTGGCGCCGATAGAAAAGTCGGCCAGGTAGGCGATACCGCCTAATGCCGTCACCGCGACAACCCCTGGTCCCCAGCGGCGAAAGCTCAGCGGGGCATAGCGAAGCGTATAGTCTTCCAGCGTTTCTTTGGAGCCGGAGGCACTGGTTTGCGCAGGTAAATCAGTTTTTATATCCAGTGATGACATAGTCATTCCTTAATGGTTGGGCATGACTGGAATTAGCAAACCTTATGCCACATCGCAGGGCAGGCGCTGTCAGGGCTTCATGAAGGGGATGGCTAAAGAGAGGGCAGGGTATGCACCATCCCGACATCTTTGCGTCGGGATGGTGCAGAGGTTATTTGCCAAGCATGCCTTTGTCTTCGATAAAGGCGATGATATTTTGCAGGCCGTCGCCGCTTTTCAGGTTGGTGAAGCTCCACGGACGTTCGCCGCGCATGCGCAGGGTATCGCGCTCCATCACTTCCAGAGACGCGCCCACGTACGGTGCAAGATCGGTTTTGTTGATCACCAGGAAGTCGGATTTGGTGATCCCCGGCCCGCCTTTGCGCGGGATCTTTTCCCCTTCCGCCACGTCGATGACGTAGATGGTGAGATCCGCCAGCTCCGGGCTGAAGGTCGCGCTCAGGTTATCGCCGCCGCTTTCTACAAAGATCAGATCGAGATTGCCGAATTTCTCGCTTAGCGCTTCCACTGCGGCCAGGTTCATCGATGCGTCTTCGCGAATGGCGGTATGCGGGCAGCCGCCGGTTTCGACGCCGACAATTCGCTCTGGCTCCAGGGCGCCGGCTTCGGTGAGAATGCGCTGATCTTCTTTGGTGTAGATATCGTTGGTCACCACCGCCAGCTGCCAGGTGTCGCGCATGGCTTTGCAGAGGGCTTCCAGCAGCGCGGTTTTTCCGGAGCCGACCGGGCCGCCGACGCCGACGCGCAGCGGTTGCTTAATCATGTTCATATCTTCTCCTAAGAACGGAATAGTCGGGAATACTGGGTTTCGTGTCGCGCGGAAGCGATAGCCGCAAGCGGCGTCGCCGAACCGATTGCGCAATCCGGGGCCGCAAGGGCGCTGTCCATGTCCGCCGCATAGCGGTCGCACAGGCGCAGAATCAACTGCTGGGCCGCCTGCTGGCCGAAGGGCACCAGCTTGACGCCCGCCATCACCGCGCTTTCAATCCAGCTATAGCCAAGGCTCAGGGCCAGATCAGGAATGGCTATTTGCCAGCGTACGCCAAGCCACGCCATACCGGTTAACTGGCTTTGCTGACACAGCTTGCGCCACTCGGGCGGGCAGTCCGGCTGCCAGTCGGCCAGCAGCCGGGTGAAGGCTGCGCCGCGGTTGCGCTCTTCATCGCGCAGCTCGCGGGTTTCCCGGCAGGCGAGCAGATAAGCGGTCCAGCGCCGGGCACAGTCCAGATCGCCCGCTTCGCAGGCCCGGTAGAGCCGGGCAAACAGCGGCAGGTCGACGGTAAAAAAGCTCTGCTCCATCTGCCGCAGCTGCCAGCGCTCAAAGGCGGCGGTATCCGCTACCCAGCCCGCTTCCACCGCCCACTCCAGCCCCTGGGACCAGCTGTAGCCGCCAACCGGGAGGCTGCTGCTGGCAAGCTGCATCAGCCGCAGACGTTTTTCCGGCGTCGGCATTTAGTGGCTGTGCTCGTGATTGTGATGATGATGATGGCCGTGCGACTCGCTGGCGTAGGCGCCGGCTTCCGGTTCAAACGGCAGATGCGCGAAATCCACGGCCAGGCCAAACTGGCGCAGCATATCGTCCAGGACGTGGTCGTGATGGTAGCGCAGCTCGCCGGGCATAATCTGCAGCGGGACATGGCGATTGCCGAGGTGATAGCAGGCTTTCGCCAGCATAAAAGGATCCTCGCAGCGCACGACCGAAACGGCTTCATCGGCGGCAATCACTTCAATGAATTCGCTGCCGTTTTCGTTACTGAGAATATCGCCGCCGCGCAGCAGCAGACCGCGCGGCAGCAGCAGGCCCGCCTGACGGCCATCGTTGAGGGTGACTTTAATACGGCTTTTTACCCGCACGTCAATCGGCAGGGTAACGCTGGCCGTGGCCTGCGTCGGGGTCTCTACCCGCTGGGTCAAATAAAGCATTTGCGCTCCTTAAAACAGGAAATAACGTTGCGCCATGGGTAACACGTCCGCCGGTTCGCTGGTTATCAGTTCGCCGTCGATGCGCACCTCGTAGGTTTGTGAATCCACGGTAATATTGGGCAACAGGCCGTTGTGGTGCATATCGGCTTTTTGTACCGTGCGGCAGCCTTTAACCACCGCCGTCGCGCTCTCCAGGTTCAGCCGTTCAGCGACGCCGTTTTCCGCCGCCGCCTGCGACAGGAAGGTCAAACGGCAGCGGTGACGAGCGCTGCCCAGCGCGCCGAACATCGGGCGATAGTGCACCGGCTGCGGCGTCGGGATAGATGCGTTGATGTCGCCCATCGGCGCCATGGCGATCATGCCGCCTTTGACGATCGTCGCCGGTTTTACGCCGAAGAATGCCGGGGACCACAGCACCAGATCCGCGAGTTTCCCCACTTCAATCGAACCGACTTCATGGGCGATACCGTGGGTTAACGCC
This sequence comes from Klebsiella sp. S69, assembly GCF_016516145.1. NCBI lineage: Bacteria > Pseudomonadati > Pseudomonadota > Gammaproteobacteria > Enterobacterales > Enterobacteriaceae > Klebsiella > Klebsiella sp. S69. Next base: position 215,036 of record NZ_JACVUU010000006.1, read on the forward strand.
GGATTAATGGTGTATTTGGCGATATAGCGCTTCACGCGGAAGTTATCGTTATCGCCGCTCTCTTCCGCCAGCGGGCCGCGCTGAACTTTCATCCGGTGCGCCACCTGCCAGGTACGTAACACCACTTCGCCGACGCGACCCATGGCCTGCGAATCGGACGAGGTAAGGGAGAAGGCGCCCAGGTCGTGCAGGACGTCTTCCGCGGCGATGGTTTCCCGCCGAATGCGCGATTCGGCAAACGCCACGTCCTCGGCGATATCCGGGTCGAGATGATGGCAAACCATCAGCATGTCCAGATGCTCGTCAATGGTGTTGACGGTGTAGGGCAGCGTCGGATTAGTCGACGAGGGCAGAATATTGGGGTGTGCGCAGGCGGTAATAATATCTGGCGCATGGCCGCCGCCCGCGCCTTCGGTATGGAAAGTATGGATAGTGCGCCCGCCGATGGCCGCCAGGGTATCCTCAACGAATCCCGACTCGTTAAGGGTATCGCTGTGCAGCGCAACCTGAACGTCCATTTCGTCGGCTACGGTCAGCGCGCAGTTGATTGCCGCTGGCGTCGCGCCCCAGTCTTCGTGAATTTTCAGGCCGATAACCCCGGCCGCGACCTGCTCACGCAGCGCATCCGGATTCGAGCCATTACCTTTACCCAGCAGGCCGACATTGACCGGCAGGCTGTCCGCAGCCTGCAGCATCCGCGAGATGTACCACGGACCCGGGGTGCAGGTCGTGGCGTGGGTACCCGCCGCCGGGCCGGTCCCGCCGCCGATCATGGTGGTGACGCCGGAGACCAGCGCTTCTTCCGCCTGCTGCGGGCAGATCCAGTGAATATGCGTATCGACGCCGCCGGCGGTGACGATCTTGCCTTCTGCGGCAATAATTTCCGTGGCCGCGCCGATCGGGATCGTGACGTTGGGTTGAATATCCGGGTTGCCGGCTTTGCCGATGGCGAAGATCCTTCCATCTTTGACGCCGATATCGGCTTTAACGATCCCCCAGTAATCGACGATCAGGGCATTGGTCAGCACCAGATCCGCGCACCCGGCGGAAAGCATCTGCCCCTGTCCCATACCGTCGCGGATCACTTTACCGCCGCCGAATTTGACCTCTTCGCCGTAGGTGGTCAAATCATCTTCAACCTCGATCCACAGCTCGGTGTCCGCCAGGCGAACTTTATCGCCGGTGGTGGGGCCGAACATGTCGGCATAGGCCTGACGTGAAATCTCACTCATCATTTGCCTCCAGCTCACCCATTATTTCGCCGCGAAAACCGTGCACGACGCGGGCTCCGGCCAGCGCTATCAGCTCCACCTCGCGCTTTTGGCCCGGCTCGAAGCGCACTGCGGTTCCGGCCGCGATATTGAGACGGTAGCCCGTTGCCTGCTGGCGATCGAACTTCAGCGCCGGGTTGACCTCGGCGAAGTGATAATGGGAGCCGACCTGAATCGGCCGGTCGCCGTGATTTTCAACGATAATGCAGCAGGTAGCCCGGCCGACGTTAAGCGCTATCTGGCCCGGTTTAACCTGATATTCTCCTGGGATCATCGCGCTACCTCAGATTATCGGGTTATGGACGGTAACCAGCTTCGAGCCGTCCGGAAAGGTGGCTTCGACCTGGATATCGGGGATCATTTCCGGTACGCCTTCCATGACCTGCTCGCGGCTCAGGACGTGGCGCCCTTCTTCCATTAGCTCTGCGACGCTTCTGCCGTCGCGCGCGCCCTCCATAATAAAAGCGCTAATCAGGGCCACGGATTCGGGATAGTTGAGCTTCAGGCCGCGGGCCAGGCGACGCTCCGCCACCAGCGCAGCGGTAAACAGCAACAGTTTGTCTTTTTCTCTGGGTGTCAGTTCCATAGCGTTCTCTTAAGTCAGCCAGATTCGGGGGAGTACCGGAGATTTGCCGGTCAGGTGCGGGCGCATAAACTGCCAGATATCGCGCATCGCCCGCTGGCAACGCAGATTATCGTCACTTAAAAAGCGTACCGTCAGCAGGCCGTCGGTGAGCGTGGCGCCGGCATAGTTTGCCAGCGGCGTAAGTTTTTCGCGTACGCCTTCCAGCAGCGTCTCGTTCGCCGGGTAGAACAGCATTGTTCCCACCCATGGCTGCTGCGCGATGCAGGCCAGCTCTCCATCGGCCAGGTTCAGGCGCTCAATCAGCAGCGGAGAGCCGTCGACCCACACCTCCAGTCGGTTGGCGAGCGCGCCGTGGCTAAAGGTTTCGCCGATGACCGGACGGCCAAGACATAGCAGGTCCCAGGCCAGCAGCGTGCTGGAGGAGGAGAGGTGAAACGCAGTATGCAAAGCGGCGTGAGCGCCGGGAAAGAAAATGGCATCCTGCGGCAACCACTCGAGCGTTGCGTTATCGCCCAGCGTCAGGGTTTGCAGAAGCCGCGCCTGCGCGCCGCTGCTGCGATAAAACTTGCTGGCGCCGGGCATGGTGATCAGCGTATGGCAATCGGACTCAATCGTGGCGCTGATGGTGAGTTCATCGCCGCCGACGATACCGCCGGGCGGATGAAGCAGATAGAGGTGGCAGGTCTCTTCTTCGGGATAAAACGGACGCTGAACGGTGAGTGGACCGACATGACGACGGGAGGCGAGCGTTGTTTTCCCGCCGAGAAGCTGAAAGCGGAGGTCCAGCGTGGCCTGCCAGCCTTTTTTATTCTGTGGTAACACCGTGCCGTGCAATGTCGCGCCCCTGCAAAATCAAGATAAAACAGCAGCGAAGAGTATTGATCGGGGGCCAACCATCCCGGTCATATGAAAAGCTTATGCCCGTCATACTTCGAGCCGCAGCCGCGTTGGCTACGTTTGTTCGCCCGAATCACTTACTGGAGTAAGCTCATCGGGACTCACTCACTTGC
>NZ_JACVUU010000070.1:0-1336 GCF_016516145.1 Klebsiella sp. S69
TGATGTAGCCCCCTGAAACACCAGACAGTAGCTGTATCTCCAGATAAGAGATAGGCTTGAATATATGTCTAACACTAACGCCAATTTTGAGATGAACGGGATCCTTTTAGGGCAAGAAGTCCGTAAACGTAAGACTCCTCAGGAGAAGATTGCCATTATCCAGCAGACGATGGAGACCGGCATGAATGTCTCCCATGTCGCCCGCCTGCATGGTATCCAGCCCAGCCTGCTGTTCAAGTGGAAGAAGCAATATCAGGAAGGCAGTCTCACCGCCGTAGCGGCCGGAGAGGAAGTCGTTCCTGCTTCAGAGCTCACCGCTGCGCTGAAGCAGGTCCGGGAGCTCCAGCGCCTTCTGGGCAAGAAGACGATGGAAGTTGAGATCCTGAAAGAAGCCGTGGAGTACGGTCAGTCGCGAAAATGGATAGCGCACGCGCCCTTGTTGCCAAAGGATGGGGAATAGCTCTGGTCAGCCGCGCCATGAGCGTGTCGCGTGCGCAACTGTCACTGCGGGTAAAGCGTTCTGCCGACTGGCAGGACAGGCGTTGTAACCGGCGTAATGACGAAGCAGACGCTGAAATACTGTCGGGTATCCTCAATATCATCAGTGACATGCCCAGCTACGGCTACCGCCGCGTGTGGGGCATCCTGCGTAAGCAACGTCGTACTGAGGGGCTGCCGCCGGTCAATGCCAAACGGCTTTACAGGATCATGAGCGAGTACAATCTGCTGCTACTGCATGACAAACCAGAGCGGCCGACGCGTGAACATAAAGGTAAAATCGCAGTTGCGGAAAGCGATATGCGCTGGTGTTCAGATGGCTTTGAGTTCGGCTGCGATAATGGTGAAAAACTGCGTGTAACGTTCGCGCTGGACTGCTGCGACCGCGAGGCCATAGACTGGGCAGCAAGCACGGGAGGCTACGACAGCTCGACCGTGCAGGATGTCATGCTGAGGTCGGTAGAAAAGCGTTTCGGCGATAAGTTGCCGGACACAGCGGTGCAGTGGCTGACGGACAACGGTTGTGCGTATACCGCGCATGAAACGCGGAGGTTCGCCAGAGAGCTGAATCTGGAGCCCTGTACAACAGCGGTGAGCAGCCCGCAGAGTAATGGCATGGCGGAACGGTTCGTGAAGACGATGAAGGAAGACTATATCGCGTTCATGCCAAAACCGGATGTGAGAACAGCCCTGAAAAACCTTGCAGCAGCGTTCACGCATTACAATGAAAATCATCCGCACAGTGCGCTGGGATACCTCTCTCCACGAGAATACCGGCAACAGCGGGCATCGTTAACTTAAGATACAAAAGCTGTCCGGAGATGGCGGGTCAAGATCA
>NZ_JACVUU010000071.1:0-1212 GCF_016516145.1 Klebsiella sp. S69
GAGGACGGACGCTGGAGCTTCACGCCGGACACCCTGGACGAGGGCGACCACAGCCTGAGCACTACCGTGACGGACAAGGCCGGGAACGTCAGCGAGCGTTCCCCGGCGTTTGAGCTGACGGTGGATACAATCGTGACTCCGGTCAGCGATCTGCAGGTGACTGATAATGCAGGAGAAGACACGGGTACACTGAACAGCGGCAACGTAACGGATGATGACACGCCGACCCTGAGCGGTACCGCCGAAGCGGGGGCCACGGTCACCATCTATGACGGCGACACGGTACTGGGTATGGTGGTTGCCGGTGAGGACGGACGCTGGAGCTTCACACCTGATGCGCTGGACGAAGGCAGCCACAGCCTGAGCACCACGGTGACCGATTTGGCCGGGAACGTCAGCGAACGCTCCCCGATTTTTGAGTTAACTGTCGATCTCAGCGACGACACCGACAGCGACTCGGATAGTGACAGTGATTCGGACTCTGACAGCGACTCGGATTCCGACAGCGATTCTGACTCTGACAGCGACTCCGACAGTGACTCGGATAGCGACAGCGATTCGGATTCGGACAGCGATTCTGACTCTGACAGCGACTCGGATAGCGACTCGGATTCCGACAGCGATTCTGACTCTGACAGTGACTCGGATTCGGACAGCGATTCGGATAGCGACAGCGATTCTGACTCTGACAGCGACTCCGACAGTGACTCGGATAGCGACAGCGATTCGGATTCGGACAGCGATTCTGACTCTGACAGCGACTCGGATAGCGACTCGGATTCCGACAGCGATTCTGACTCTGACAGTGACTCGGATTCCGACAGTGACTCGGACTCTGACAGCGACTCGGACTCTGACAGTGACTCGGATTCTGACAGCGATTCGGACTCTGACAGTGACTCCGATTCTGACAGTGACTCGGATAGCGACAGTGACTCGGATTCGGACTCTGACAGCGATTCTGACTCCGACAGCGACTCGGACTCTGACAGCGATTCCGACTCTGACAGCGATTCCGACTCTGACAGTGACTCCGACAGTGACTCGGATAGCGACAGCGACTCGGACTCTGACAGCGACTCGGATTCTGACAGCGACTCGGACTCTGACAGCGACTCGGACTCTGACAGCGACTCGGACTCTGACAGCGACTCGGATTCCGACAGCGATTCGGACTCTGACAGTGACTCCGATTCTGACAGTGACTCGGAT
>NZ_JACVUU010000072.1:0-1211 GCF_016516145.1 Klebsiella sp. S69
CGCCAAAACATCTTCGGCGTTGTAAGGTTAAGCCTCACGGTTCATTAGTACCGGTTAGCTCAACGCATCGCTGCGCTTACACACCCGGCCTATCAACGTCGTCGTCTTCAACGTTCCTTCAGGACCCTTAAAGGGTCAGGGAGAACTCATCTCGGGGCAAGTTTCGTGCTTAGATGCTTTCAGCACTTATCTCTTCCGCATTTAGCTACCGGGCAATGCCATTGGCATGACAACCCGAACACCAGTGATGCGTCCACTCCGGTCCTCTCGTACTAGGAGCAGCCCCCCTCAATTCTCCAGCGCCCACGGCAGATAGGGACCGAACTGTCTCACGACGTTCTAAACCCAGCTCGCGTACCACTTTAAATGGCGAACAGCCATACCCTTGGGACCTACTTCAGCCCCAGGATGTGATGAGCCGACATCGAGGTGCCAAACACCGCCGTCGATATGAACTCTTGGGCGGTATCAGCCTGTTATCCCCGGAGTACCTTTTATCCGTTGAGCGATGGCCCTTCCATTCAGAACCACCGGATCACTATGACCTGCTTTCGCACCTGCTCGCGCCGTCACGCTCGCAGTCAAGCCAGCTTATGCCATTGCACTAACCTCCTGATGTCCGACCAGGATTAGCTGACCTTCGTGCTCCTCCGTTACTCTTTAGGAGGAGACCGCCCCAGTCAAACTACCCACCAGACACTGTCCGCAACCCCGATTAGGGGCCCACGTTAGAACACCAGCCATTAAAGGGTGGTATTTCAAGGACGGCTCCATGCAGACTGGCGTCCACACTTCAAAGCCTCCCACCTATCCTACACATCAAGGACCAGTGTTCAGTGTCAAGCTATAGTAAAGGTTCACGGGGTCTTTCCGTCTTGCCGCGGGTACACTGCATCTTCACAGCGAGTTCAATTTCACTGAGTCTCGGGTGGAGACAGCCTGGCCATCATTACGCCATTCGTGCAGGTCGGAACTTACCCGACAAGGAATTTCGCTACCTTAGGACCGTTATAGTTACGGCCGCCGTTTACCGGGGCTTCGATCAAGAGCTTCTCCTTACGGATAACCCCATCAATTAACCTTCCGGCACCGGGCAGGCGTCACACCGTATACGTCCACTTTCGTGTTTGCACAGTGCTGTGTTTTTAATAAACAGTTGCAGCCAGCTGGTATCTTCGACTGATTTCAGCTCCATGAGCAAGTCACTTCAC
>NZ_JACVUU010000074.1:0-1125 GCF_016516145.1 Klebsiella sp. S69
AGCCAGCTGGTATCTTCGACTGATTTCAGCTCCATGAGCAAGTCACTTCACTTACCATCAGCGTGCCTTCTCCCGAAGTTACGGCACCATTTTGCCTAGTTCCTTCACCCGAGTTCTCTCAAGCGCCTTGGTATTCTCTACCTGACCACCTGTGTCGGTTTGGGGTACGATTTGATGTTACCTGATGCTTAGAGGCTTTTCCTGGAAGCAGGGCATTTGTCACTTCAGCACCGTAGTGCCTCGTCATCACACCTCAGCGTTAGTGACGTTCCGGATTTACCTGGAACATCCGCCTACATGCTTAAACCGGGACAACCGTCGCCCGGCCAACATAGCCTTCTCCGTCCCCCCTTCGCAGTAACACCAAGTACAGGAATATTAACCTGTTTCCCATCGACTACGCCTTTCGGCCTCGCCTTAGGGGTCGACTCACCCTGCCCCGATTAACGTTGGACAGGAACCCTTGGTCTTCCGGCGTGCGGGTTTTTCACCCGCATTATCGTTACTTATGTCAGCATTCGCACTTCTGATACCTCCAGCAACCCTCACAGGCCACCTTCAACGGCTTACAGAACGCTCCCCTACCCAACAACACATAGTGTCGCTGCCGCAGCTTCGGTGCATGGTTTAGCCCCGTTACATCTTCCGCGCAGGCCGACTCGACCAGTGAGCTATTACGCTTTCTTTAAATGATGGCTGCTTCTAAGCCAACATCCTGGCTGTCTGGGCCTTCCCACATCGTTTCCCACTTAACCATGACTTTGGGACCTTAGCTGGCGGTCTGGGTTGTTTCCCTCTTCACGACGGACGTTAGCACCCGCCGTGTGTCTCCCGTGATAACATTCTTCGGTATTCGTAGTTTGCATCGGGTTGGTAAGTCGGGATGACCCCCTAGCCGAAACAGTGCTCTACCCCCGAAGATGAGTTCACGAGGCGCTACCTAAATAGCTTTCGGGGAGAACCAGCTATCTCCCGGTTTGATTGGCCTTTCACCCCCAGCCACAAGTCATCCGCTAATTTTTCAACATTAGTCGGTTCGGTCCTCCAGTTAGTGTTACCCAACCTTCAACCTGCCCATGGCTAGATCACCGGGTTTCGGGTCTATACCCTGCAACTTAACGCCCA
>NZ_JACVUU010000075.1:0-1081 GCF_016516145.1 Klebsiella sp. S69
TATAACGGTTCATATCACCTTACCGACGCTTTTCGCAGATTAGCACGTCCTTCATCGCCTCTGACTGCCAGGGCATCCACCGTGTACGCTTAGTCGCTTAACCTCACAACCCGAAGATGTTTCGTAAAACATCATCGTGTCGCGAAAATTTGAGAGACTCGAACACACATTAGCTGTGTGTCGTTTCAATTTTCAGCTTGATCCAGATTTTTAAAGAGCAAAACTTCGCAGTGAACCTTTTCAGGTACACTCTGAAGTTTTCTTGTTTTTGGCAGTAATGATGGTGGAGCTATGCGGGATCGAACCGCAGACCTCCTGCGTGCAAAGCAGGCGCTCTCCCAGCTGAGCTATAGCCCCATCGTAGTTAAAATCTCATTTACCGTAATTCGGTTCCGGGCAAGGCGTGGAAGAACGAAGCATACTGAAGTATGCGAGTTATTTCACAACGCAGCACGGGAGCGAATTTGGTAGGCCTGAGTGGACTTGAACCACCGACCTCACCCTTATCAGGGGTGCGCTCTAACCACCTGAGCTACAAGCCTGCAGAGATTTTCTTACTGCTTATTTTTCATCAGACAATCTGTGTGGACACTACAAAGGCAGGTTCTTTCAGGTAAGGAGGTGATCCAACCGCAGGTTCCCCTACGGTTACCTTGTTACGACTTCACCCCAGTCATGAATCACAAAGTGGTAAGCGCCCTCCCGAAGGTTAAGCTACCTACTTCTTTTGCAACCCACTCCCATGGTGTGACGGGCGGTGTGTACAAGGCCCGGGAACGTATTCACCGTGGCATTCTGATCCACGATTACTAGCGATTCCGACTTCATGGAGTCGAGTTGCAGACTCCAATCCGGACTACGACATACTTTATGAGGTCCGCTTGCTCTCGCGAGGTCGCTTCTCTTTGTATATGCCATTGTAGCACGTGTGTAGCCCTACTCGTAAGGGCCATGATGACTTGACGTCATCCCCACCTTCCTCCAGTTTATCACTGGCAGTCTCCTTTGAGTTCCCGGCCGGACCGCTGGCAACAAAGGATAAGGGTTGCGCTCGTTGCGGGACTTAACCCAACATTTCACA
>NZ_JACVUU010000076.1:0-1050 GCF_016516145.1 Klebsiella sp. S69
CATAGCAAAAAAACAGTATGTTATCTGACGACTTCTTAATGCGACAGAGCCTTGCCCGCGCCAGTCCCGGCGGCCAGGTCGCGTCCTGTGCCGACCGAGAGCCTGCAACATCCTCTGGCAACGTACCAGGCCTTACTGGAGGTGCAGGCATGAACCTTCAGCATGACCGTATCGCAGCGCTCTGCGAACAACTCAAGCTCGACCGCCTGCCGGCAGAGTGGCCCTGTGTGGCACAGACAACCATCGACAACAGCGGCACACATGCCGACTTCCTGGAAGCGGTTTTGCAGCTTCAGCATGATGGCCTGAACGAACGGCGTCGGCAGACCATTTTGCGGTTATCAGGTCTGCCGGTGATAAAAACGCTGGAGCAGTTCGATTACGCCTATGCCAGCGGCGTGCCTCGAAGCCAGATCCAGGAGTTGGCAGGGCTGGCGTTCATCGAACGTCAGAAGAACGTTGTCTTGCTCGGGCCTTCTGGCGTCGGCAAGACACACCTTGCGACAGCCATTGACTACAAGGCCGCGATGGCGGGTTTAAGCATTCGGTTCATTACCGCTGCCGACATGATGTTGCAACTCATGGCGTCGCACCGTCAGGGTGATCTGAAGGGTTACCTGAACCGCGTGGTAGGTAAGCCTAAGTTGCTGATCATCGACGTAGTGGGGTATCTGCCGTTCGGTAAAATGGAAGCGAATCTGTTCTTCCAGGTTGCCGCTAAACGGTATGAATCAGGCAGCGTCATTCTGACCAGCAACCTGCCGTTTACCCAGTGGTCTGGAACGTTTGGTGATGATGAGACGTTGACGGCGGCGATGCTGGATAGGCTGCTTCATCATGCCCACATCGCGCAAATCAGCGGCCAGAGCTATCGACTGAAAGATAAGCTGAAAAGCGGTCAACTCCAGAAGAAGACTAAAGCAGCAGCGCCCGACTAATTCAAAGGGGGGTGGGTCAGTTTTACTTTGGCAGGGTGGGTCAGAATTCAATCGGTATTGACAACTGGCGATATCCAGCTCTTTCATCAGCTTACCGGCCAGCCATCGCCCG
>NZ_JACVUU010000077.1:0-785 GCF_016516145.1 Klebsiella sp. S69
TACTACAGCAGTCTGTTCTTTTTCTCTATTTTCCTACAGGAGATTCAGAACTGGTCGCCTGTAGAAGCAGGGTGGCGCATGATGCCGCAATTCGTCACCACTCTCTGCATCTCTACATTGTTCGGCAGGTTGAACCGGATGGTATCACTACGATGGCTGATAACAGCGAGTTACGGTTTAGTAGGGTTGGCGCTTCTTCTATTAATCGCCTGCACGTCAAAGACTCCGTATTGGATAGTCGGATCGCTGTTCGCCCTGCTGGGGGGCGGTGCGGGGCTAGCAGTGCCCGCCACGAGTATTGCTGTGATGGGCATGGCACCAGCCGAACTCTCAGGAGCAGCTTCCGCCACGATGAATGCGTTACGGCAGGCAGGGATGGCTATAGGCATTGCGCTGCTTGGCACGCTGATGAGCGAACGGGCATCCTACATATTTGCTGCCGCGGCTAGCGAACACGGAATCGCCGATTTTTCAGTGGTTACACGCCAGGCCATCACGCATCATGTGTTCCCCAGTGAATTGACCGGCCTATTCGCCCAGGCAATGGAAGGTGGCTTCCATCTGGCGATGCTGCTGTCAGGACTGGCTTGCCTTATTTCATTCGGCCTGCTGTTAGCTGTCCGTTTAGACATCGTGCAAATTCCTAGCCGAAAGCAGACGCGCACCTAGAGCGGCACTTTTGCAAAGTTTCAGAGTAAATATTTTCGGCACTGTTGCAAAGTTTGCGATGAGGCAGCTTGACGTATAGGAAATTGAAACCATTTCTGCGACGGAATGAAGTGGTT
>NZ_JACVUU010000078.1:0-753 GCF_016516145.1 Klebsiella sp. S69
GCCGGGAACGTCAGCGAGCGTTCCCCGGCGTTTGAGCTGACGGTGGATACAGTTGTGACTCCGGTCAGCGATCTGCAGGTGACCGACGATGTGGCCGGGCACACCGGCTCCCTGACCAGCGGCGATCTGACCAACGACGCCACGCCGGCCCTGAGCGGTACCGCCGAGGCGGGGGCCACAGTCACGATCTACGACGGCGACACCGTACTGGGTACGGTGGTTGCCGGGGAGGACGGACGCTGGAGCTTCACGCCGGATACCCTGAACGAGGGCGACCACAGCCTGAGCACCACGGTGACGGACAAGGCCGGGAACGTCAGCGAGCGTTCCCCGGCGTTTGAAATTACAGTGGACACGACGGTGACTCCGGTCAGCGGTCTGCAGGTGACCGACGACGTGGCCGGGCATACCGGCCCGCTGGCCAGCGGCGATCTGACCAACGACGCCACGCCGGCCCTGAGCGGTACCGCCGAGGCGGGGGCCACAGTCACGATCTACGACGGCGACACCGTACTGGGTACGGTGGTTGCCGGGGAGGACGGACGCTGGAGTTACACCCCTGATGCACTGGATGAAGGCAGCCACAGCCTGAGCACCACCGTGACCGACAAGGCCGGAAACGTCAGCGAGCGTTCCCCGGCGTTTGAGCTGACGGTGGACACAGTCGTGACTCCGGTCAGCGATCTGCTGGTGACCGACGATGTGGCCGGGCATACCGGCCCGCTGACCAGCGGCGATCTGACCAACGACGCC
>NZ_JACVUU010000079.1:0-736 GCF_016516145.1 Klebsiella sp. S69
TGCATGACAAAGTTATCGGGCACTATCTGACGATAAATCATTACCAATAAACTGGAATCATTACCTAAAATGCCTTCCAGCTTTCCAGCCGATTCTGTTCCTCCATGTAATTGTACTCACACAAACAGATGTGCTCCCTTTCCGCAACAAGATTGTCAATTTCGGCATTGATAATGTTCGCGTAGGTTTGAGGGTCATCGGCCAGTGCGGTATCAATATTCAGGCTACAGCATTTTTCTGCAACAGAAAGCAACCCGTACACGTCGTTCATCGCTTTGCTGATTTGACAATTTACAGCTCCCGGAAATTCCGGGCTGTCACATAACAGACTCACGGCAACGACAGACTTTATTGTGCTGCAAGTAAGTTTGTTTTTGTCGGCGTCTGACTGATAACGCGTAATATCATTGGTGATTCTATCTTTAAGCGTACCTGCCTGCTTCAGCGCATCCTGTATTGATATATTGTTGGTCATATTTATCCTTATTTATTTGAGAGCATCACCCGTTGAGTTTCGGGAGCCACGGCGTTGACGTTTCGCGGGGGACTGCCGGTTTGTTCCGGGTTGTGAACCTCACCCGTTTGAAAACCTTCGCCGCAAAGGGAAAGCGCAGACACGGGCCGGTGCAGATGTCCGGTACGAGGGCGACATTATTTTGTAGTGGTCAACTAATTTTGGCCACACGACCTGACTGTTCGTGGAACAGCCGCTCTGATTCATTTGGCGTTAAGCCAC